>NZ_JYNS01000012.1 GCF_000934725.1 Methyloterricola oryzae | reverse complement strand
TACTCGCTGATCGAATTCACCAGGATCGCATCGGGGTTGGGTATAGTCTCGGCGATGGGGAGCCGGGATTCCGTATTCTATTCACCGCCAAACTTGTGAAGTATTCACGCTTTGCCAGAAGACATCGGATGAGGGGACTGCCCACGTGAGGCCTGCGCTCCGATGCCAACCGGAAATTATCCCGACGCGCACTGTGAACTGCATCACCGCTGGCGGTGCTTGAAGCCACTAGCCTTATAACCGTCTCCCGTGCAACCACACGTCCCCCACCACGGCACGAAGACAGGAAGGCGCCCTGGCCAGTTGAAGGCGTTAGGACAGATTTCCCGGTTCACCGACCGGGCTGATCTCGGTCACGACATTGGGTTGGTTCTGGGGGGAGGGTTCTCAAGAGCCCTGATTCGGACCGCCCCGTGACCTTTGATATAGACGCGTTTGATTGGCCAGGCTGGGTTGGGCCCCTATTTCGCGCTCGCGTTCTGGGTAACGCAGCGTCTGCTGAGTGCCCGCTCGGTTCAATGCAACACGGTGTGCGTGACCGGGGTCTATCCGAGCGGGCACAGTGATCTAGACTGAATTCGTGGCAGGGTCACCTCCTCCTTCCCTGTCACTTCCTGGCGCGGCTGGCCCACGGTCCCAAAACAGCGCTCCGCTGGCCGCGGCTTATTTCCTCTCGCTTCACTCAATCATCATCGTGATGATGGTGGTGATGGCCGTAGCCACCCCAGCCGCCACGGTAGCCATAGCCACCCCAACCGCCACCCGGGTAGCCATAGCCGTTGCCATACCCATAATAGGGCCGGCCATGAGCGTGTCCCCAGCCTTGACCGTACCCGCCATAGCGGGGGTAGACGGCACAGCCGGATAAAAACAGTAGTATCGCAAACAAACAGACCAGCCACTTCCAGCGGGCTGATGGTTTCATGGGTGTTGCACGCCTGTTGACCAGGCCGTGTCTCGTAGTGAATGAAGGTGGGAACCTGATGTTCCTCGCCTCCTTTGTATCACCGCCGAGATGAACACCGGCTGAATCCAAACGCGCTTTGTCTTTCGCCGTGGTGCATCGACTCAGGTTGCGCGAGAATCAGGCGGACGGAGGCTCTGGTCATCCCTGTTGCCGAACCTCCACCGCTCTCAGTGGCTCAATTTTCAGTGAGCGCCAACACAGGTGACCAATAAAATCGGTAGCTGTCATGTAGCCCACCACGCGGCAATGCTTGCGCTCAAGCTCGTCAGGGCCGAAGAACAGCGTGGCGGGCGGGCCTGGCAGGGCGAACTTGCGCAGCAGGTCCTGGTCCTCCTGGGTATTGGCGGTGACGTCAGCTTGCAAGAGCACCACCTGGTTCAAGGCGCCGCGCACTTTCCCGTCGCCGAAGGTGTAGCGTTCCATTTCCTTGCAGGAGACACACCAGTCGGCGTAAAAGTCCAGCAGCACCCAGTGTCCGGCGCCTGCGGCGGACTGAATCTCCCGTTCCACCTCGCTCACCGAGCGCACCTTTCGAAACAGCGGGGCCGGCGTCATGGAGGCGGCCGACGCCGTTTGCAGTCCGCGCAGGGGCTGCAGCGGGTCCACGCTGTTGGAGGCGGCGCCGATCAACAGCAGGACGCCGTAGCACAGCATGACGATACCGACGCCCTTCCAAAGGCGCCGCCAGCCCGACGATGGAGCCGGCAAGGCGTCCAAGGCGCCAAGATACATGGCCGGGATGATGAGCAGCATGCCCCACAGAAACAGGGTGACCGCCGGCGGAAGCAGGCGCTCCAGCAGCCAAACCGCGACTGCCAGGAGTCCGACGCCGAAAGCGGCCTTCACCGCATTCATCCAGGTTCCGGCGCGAGGCAACAGCCGGCCCGCCGACGTGCCGATCGCGATTAGCGGTAGGCCGCTTCCGAGGCCCAGGGCAAACAGCGCGCAAAAGCCCAGCACCGCATCGCCGGTCTGCCCGATGTAGATCAATGCACCGGCCAAGGGCGCGGCAACACATGGGCCCACGATCAAAGTCGACAGCGCGCCCATGGCCGCTGCACCCGCCAGCGTCCCGCCACGCTGGCGACCGCTCAGCATTGACAAGCGGGTCTGGATGAAGCTCGGCATCTGCAGGTTGAATACCCCGAACATGGACAGGGCCAGTACGACAAAGAGCCCGCTGAAGGCGACCAGCACCCCTGGATGCTGAAAGGCCGCCTGGAGGTTGCCGCCGAAGAGCCCGGCCAGCACACCGAATACCGCATAGGTAAGCGCGGAAGCCAGAACATAGGCGAGGGACAGCAGGAAAGCGCGGCGGGTTGTAATGGTCTCGCCCTGTCCCACCACGATGCCGGACAAAATCGGGATCATGGGAAAGATGCAGGGCGTGAATGCCAGCAGCACGCCCATTCCCAGAAAGCTAAAGACCGTGGGCCACAGGGCCTGGCTGCGCATTTTCGAGACGATCTGACACTGCTCGGACTGGGTTGACGCCCCCGCCTCCGGTGCTTCGGCGCACTCGGCTGGCTCCAGGCTGGTTGGGCTCGCATCCGCTGGGATCCGGCCAGGTTCGGCAGAAGGCAGGCCGGTAACTGGGATCTCATAGATGCGCTTGAAGGGCGGATAGCAGATGCCCGCGTCGGCGCAGCCCTGAACTCCTGCCTCCACCGCCACCGTGGTCATCTCGGTGACTGGGGTTTGCAGCGGAACGCGGATCGCGACATGGTGCCGGTAAATCTCCACATCACCGAAAAACTCGTCGTGCTTGATCTCGCCGGCGGGCAGTTCGGGGGTTCCCAGGGACAGTCCGGGCGTTTTGGCGACAAACGCAAACTTCTTGCGGTAGAGGTAGTACCCGTCGGCAATGTCCCACTCCAGGCGCAGCGCATTGCCCTCCGCATGCGCGGAACCGCGAAACGCTTGATCGGCGGACAGCAGTTCCTTGCTTTCCAGGGCCTGGACAGCGGGCCCGCCCAGCGCCGTGACCAGCCCGGCAACCAGGGGCCAGAGCTGTCGAGTCAGCAGGAAAGTGAACCAGGATCCGTGTGTCCGATTGGAACGGGTGGGCATGAGCTTGAAAACTCCTTCAGTCAGCTGGCTTGATGGTCAGGAGCGACCAGTTACTGCGCGGCAACATCTATCGCGATGTCCTCTGAAGCCTGGTAAGGGTTTGGGTAGCTGTCCTGAACCGTGAACGTGATCGGGAAGCTCTGCCCCGCTTGGGCTGCGTTGGGTTTCCAGGTCAAGGTGCCGGTCAGAGTCCCCTTCTTCTGTGGCTTCAGCTTCAACTTGGCTCCCGGCGGCAGGCTGCTGTAGCTAAGCTTGAGCAGGTCGTTATCGGTGTCGGTGGCGACCACCTTGATCTTGAGCAGTTTTCCGACCCGCGCCGCCGGAACCTGGATGGGATTGAAGGTTGGCGGGGTATTCAGCCCGACCGTCAAGGTGACCGGTTGCCGCGTGGTCTGGGACAAGGTGTTATTGGTCGGGGTGTCGGTCGCCGAGAACGTGACGATCGTGCTGGGGCGGGTATCCGCGGTTCCCGGCGCGGGCGTCCACGAAAACACGCCGGTGGCCGGCTTGCCGTCGCTGTAAGTCCAGGTCGAGCCATCCGGCAGGCCGCTGGCCTTCAAGGACACAAAATCGCCATTCGGATCCTTGGCCAGTACCTGGATGGTCAGGGTCTCCCCTTCATCGATGGTTCGGGACTTCTGCTTGGGCCCGTTGCTGTTGTAGGTCAGTTTCAGTTGCGGCGCAGCATTGGCCGGGGTCGGCGGGGGCGTCGGCGAAGAGACCTGGGTTGCTGCGGCTACCCCGTCAATGACGACTCCGTTCCAAATCACGCCGCTGAACTCAAGGCCCAGCCAGCTGACGCCGGTTAATCCCCCGAGCAACCATGCGAGCGTTCGCGATTTGGGGACGGAAGTGGAGCGGGTCGTGGGACCGGTTTTTCGGAGATTAACTTTCATGGAAGACCTCTGTTGATGGCGAGCCGACCCGGCACCTGCATGGGTGGGGTAGTCCGCGCAATGGCTAAAAATTCTGGCCGAAGCCGTTACCGGTCCTATTCGATGCGCGCGGCTACCGAGTCGGGCCGATGCTGCAGGACGCTGCCTGCTTCATCCATCCAAAGTGCGGGCAGATCCATGCCGCGCAGCCAGTCGGCTCCGTCCACCCCCTTCAGCATGGCAATCGTGCAGGCGCTGCCGGCCACCAGAGCGAAGGGCGCGACGACGCTAACCGAGCAAAGTCCCGCCACCGGCCAGCCGGTCCTGGGGTTAAGGATATGGCTGTAGCGCTTGCCGTCGACGACCAGGCAGCGCTCGTAGTCGCCGCTGGTGGTCACGGCGCCGCTGACGATGTCCAACGTCGCCAGCAGTTGCTGCGGATGACGGGGATGGCGGATGCCGACCTGCCAGGGCGAGCCATCCGGGTGGGGTCCGATGACGCGGAGGTCGCCGCCGAAATTGACCACGCCGCTCTCGATGCCGTTCTGCACGCACAGGGTGACAGCCCGGTCGGCGGCGTATTCCTTGGCGATGCCTCCGAAGTCCAACTCCATGCCGGGCACATGGAAACTGATGACTGGCCGCTTCCAGCTCAGCTTGTCCCAGCCCACCTTCTCCAGCAGTTGTTCGATGATGGCTTCGCTGGGCAGCGAACCCGGCTCATCGGAGAAGCGCCAAGCGCGCCTGAGGATGCCGGAGGTGATGTCGAACAGTCCGTCACTTTGCTCGAAGCACATCTGTGCATAGTCCAACAAGGCCGCCATTTCCTCGTCGACCGCCACGCCTCCCGGCTGGCCCGCTTCCCGGTTGATGGCCGAGAGCGCGCTGTCGTCGCGAAAGCGCGAGTAACGCTGTTCCACGCACTCCACGTCCGCGATCACTGAATCCGCCACCGCGCGGGCGACCTCGACCTTGTCGGCGTGCAGGGCGATCTGGCAGGGTGAGCCCATGGCCCGGAAGCTGAAACGATAAGGCTCCAACACGGCCAGCTACATCCTGAGATTGAGGGTCAGCGAGTACATGACGAAATTGAAGTTGTCTTGCGACGTGCCGTCGCCGCCCAGGAAGCCCATGCTCTGGGTCCGCTGGTACAATTCGACTCCCGCCCCGAGTTGCAGCTTGTCGAAGAAGGTCTTGCTCAATTTCACGCCCCCCGCAACCGAACCGAAGCTGGAGAGGCGGTAATCGGATGAATATAGCCCGTTGGCGGTGGGGCTGTCGTAGACGGTCTGGTAGAAATAGGCCGAATTCTGCGTGTAATAGCGCACATGCGGCGTGAGCACCATGTCGAAGGGCAGGGGCTGAATCCAGCTGAACTCGAACATGTGTGAATTCACGTTCCAGCTATCAGAATAGAAACGGTAGTCGGCGTGCAGCGCCGCGGCATTGAGATCGGGGAAGTTGCGCACGTAGCGCAGCAGCACGGCTTCCTGGGTACGAAGACCGGGCCGTGTATCGGCGCATAGATTTGCCGCAAACGCGAAATGGGAGCTTTGCCGGCAGAATGTGTTGGACGCCCCCAAGCCCCCCGGGACGTTGTTGACCCAGGAGGATTTGTAGGGGTCGGAGAGAAACCCCGAGCTTTCACTCACCGTCAGATTGAGCTGAACCAGGGAATTCTTGTCCAGCACCTGGGTGATGCCCAGCAGACCCTGGTAAGTATCCTTGTGTCCGCCGATCTCCTGGCCGTTGGTATAGGTTTCGTGAATGGCGCCTTGCTGGCCCCCGTCGGCCCACACTGAATCGGACGCGTAGCCCAGGCCCAGCGCCAGGGTGGTCTGCTTCTGATTGAAGTCCCAAGTTCCGTCGATGTTGGCGAAATTCGACGTGTAGTCCCATTCCGTGGAATTTCCTCCGCTAACGCCCAAAGTCAGGTCGTTGAACTTCTTTGACAGACTGCCGGACAGGGCCAGCCGCTGATCGTGAATGCCGCCGGTGCGTCCCTGTAAGGGGCCATGGGTGGCCTGTGACAGCTCCAACTGCCCGACGCCCTTGCCGAATTGATTGTTCCTGCCCCAGTAGAAAACCGGCGATGCGCCGCCCACCTGGCTCTGGTCCATGGGGTTGTTGCCGCCACCGATGTAATCCAGGGTACTGATGATCTTGAAGTTCAGGTCGCGGGCCCAGCCCAGCGCGGCATCGTTCTGGAATGCCTGGACTGACATGCGGCCGTTGCTCTCCTGGTAGTTGGAATATGCGCTATCGACGCCCAGACTCTCCGGCTTCAGGTCCAGCCCCTCGGCAGAACTCAGGCCGGGAATGGCCAGGGCAGCGGCGGTGAATATGGCCAGCCTCGCCGCCGGATCGGGCTTTCGGCTGGGTTCAGTTGCAGCCACAGCCGCCTCCTCCCACGCCATAACCGCCGGACGAGGTTTCCTTCGAGGTGTAGGTATGCTGCATGATCGCCGCGTTCTGCGGATCAGGCACCAGGGCCATCTGAGGCTTGGCCAGGGTGCCGCGCTCCCAGGGCTTGACGGGTGTCATGCAGGCGGCCAGCAAACATGCGCACGCCGACAGAAGCGCGAGCCGCCCGCAGATCGAACGGACGTTTCTCATGCCTGGGACTCCAAGTTGCGCAAGCGTCAGCCTTCGGCCAGCAACTTCTCAATGCTTTGCCTGATCTTCGGTCCTTCGTCCTTGTGGAACCCCAGCTGGATATGCCGGATATTGCCTTTGCGGTCGATCAGATAGGACGAAGGCATAATTTCGACGCCAAATCGCCCCGGGCAAGCGCCCGCGCCGTCGGACATCACATCGATCTGAACCGGATGCTTGCTCAGGAAGGATTCCGCGTCTTGACGGTTGTCGTCGAGATTCACTGCCAGTACCTGCAAGCCCTTCGGCCCCAACTGTTTCTGGAGTTCGTCCAGGAAGGGCATGGACTGGGCGCAGGGACCGCACCAGGACGCCCAGAAATCGAGGAGCACCACCTTGCCGCGGTATCGGGAGAGTTCCGTCGCCTTTGCGCCCTTGAAGGTTTCTAGTTCGCATGCTGGAGCGGCGGTACCGGCATCCATCGCATGAGGCCGGGCGGGCGTGCCCAAGAAGGCTAGGGCGAGCAGACTCAACGTAAAATTATTCATGGTGACCTCGCGGGCAGTTTGATGCGATTCATAGATTGTTGGGCGAGCGCTGTATTAGCGATTCGCAATATGTGGGCCAACCGCTTAATTTGGGTCAGAAGGCCGAAATTCTGCACTTCGAGCCGCATACGCTTGGCTTTGCGGGCGCATTCACGAATGCATCGGCGCAAAGTGGCTGACAAAAATTGCGTGTTCATACGTTTCTTGCAGTGGGTGCACTCGGAGTCGAAGCCATTGCCGCCTGGCTGTCGCAAGGCGGCTCGGCGCGAGTGCGCCACGGCGGCAATCTCCGAAGCCCCCCGGTCATTCCTTGAATCGGGGCGACAGCAGCCGGGCTATCCTCAGAACGACAGCCAGCCATTCAGCAGCAGTGTGTTGTTGTCCTCGGCGTGTTTCGAGATGCCGTTGAACTGGGTATACGCCACGTACTGCAGCCCGACACGCAGGTTCAGCCAGGGCGCGAGATAGGAACTGGACTTCCCGAAAGGCACATAGGAGACATCTACCGTGAAGTAATTGCTGTCCGGCCTGCCGTTCAGGGAGTAACCGGCATCGGTGTTGTAGATATCCATGTTCCGGTTGCCGCTGATGCGGTTGTAGCCGAAAGTCAGGTTGTAGGTTTGCAGGAAGGTGTAGGCCGCATTGATCTTGTAGGTATTGAGTTGGTTGGCGGTAAACGCGGTTCCGCCCAGGGCGCGTGTTGCATACAGTTCCTGGCTCTCGCGGATGTAGGTCGTCTTCACTTCGAAGATGTGATCCAGATTGCCCAGAAACTGGTAGGTGGCGTCCAGTGCGAGATCGGTATAGCGATCGGTTCCGGCGCTCTTGTCGCCGCCGGGGAAGACGTTGGCGCGGAAGCCGTAGTGGCCGATGGCGAAATAGTGACCATCCCAGTCATGCTGCAGGGCGACGCGCCAATAGGGCGCACCGCCGTCGATCTGGTTCTGGTCGGGCGCCCAGGCCCCCATCGCCTGCTGGAAATTCTTGGCGAAGGTCGTGTATGCGCCGGCCTCGGCGTACAAGGTCCGGTCGATCATGCTGTAGAGGGTTGCGCCGCCCACCTGCGTGGCGCCCAAGCCGCCGTCGATCAAGGCCGCGGCGCCCGGCGCTGGGGCCAGGGGTGAGCCGTTGTACGGGAAGCCCCAGGTGGGGGTCGTGTTCCACAAGTCCTGGACCGTCGGCAGATTGTTGAGTGACACGCCGTAGACGAAGTCATGGGCGTTCCACGCGAAGTTGTCGGCAAAGCGCAGGTCCGTGTTGTCCAGCGCCAAGCGGTCGGCGACGCCATCGTAGGTCAACTGGCTGAATGCACCGAAGTTCTCCCAGATCTTCCCAGCATAAAACAGCGAGGCCTGATCGAAGGTGAAGTTGTTGTTGGCGTTGAAGCCGTTATTGGGTGGCAGGTCGGAGACATTCTGACCTTTCTGGGTATTGGTGAAGGAGCCCATGACCATGCCACTGACTGGCGGCAGCTTGTTCTCACCCAGGGTGTAGCCATTCAATTTGAAATCCCGCCCAAACGGTGTCAGGTTTGGACCGAATGAGGTTGTATGACACATGCTGCATGAGGCCCCGGTTTGCCGCGAAAAGCTCGGAACGGCCTGAGCCGGAAGTGAGGTCAGGGCGGAAAGGGCAATCAGTAGGCCCAGGCAGGCCCAGCGGCACAAGGGGGTGCTGTTCATCATCAATGATCTCCGCTTTCTATCTATAAAGCTTCATGGGTTGCAGGCCATGACTTGCCCGCACTTTGGGAATGGGCGTGCCGTCCGCGTTTTAGGGGCGAGTCATCACGGCGCATTGAAATCCGGGCGTTGCCGGGGTTAGAAGATCTGCGGATGACCGACCGACATCGAACCGGAGGAACCCCTCGAAGGACGCTTGCGTTCAGCATTGAGTACCGTGCGAGAGCGGCGGATCGCCGCCTGTTTCCGAGCCAGGAGCAGGCAGAAGCTGATCGAGAAGGCGAGGGTGGCGGTTAGCCAGGCTGTCAGGAGTACTTCGACCCAGGTGATCTGAATCATCACGTATAGTCCTCATCGGTTGTTGGCGGACGAAATCTCGGAACAAGTGCGGTACGCGTTCTGTGCCCGTTTCCCAAGTTTCAGGCGTAGCAGCTTGCGGCTTAGCCGGTTAAGGGCTTCGGCGTGCGTCTTGGTGAGAGATTCTCGGTATGACCCTTATCAGAATGCGTGCCAGTGACCCACGGTGCTGATTTATTGCAAGAAAATGGTGCGCTGGGGAAGACTGGCGGCCGACCATTCTTGCGGGCCTGCAGCAAATGACTGCAATATTGGTATGGCGAGGCCGGCAGGTGCGGCCAATCGCAGCTTGTGTCAGCGGGCTTTGCTTGGCAGCGGTTGTGATACGTGGGCGAGAATCTTGACGCGGTTGTCGGCGCGGGAGGCGTGGACATAGCCGATGGCGCCCGCTGTGGCAGAGACGAAGCGCAGCACGGCCTCCTCCGATGCCAGCACTTCAGGCGGGGTGATGCCGTGGAAGTATTCGATGTTCCAGTATTCCTCCATTTCCTCCGGCATGGCGCCGAAAAGGGCCTGGGAAAACGCTCGCCGCGCCGGGTCGGCCGGCGGCAGGTTCACGGGAATCCAGCGGTTGCCGTTTCCGTCCAGCAAGCTCTTGCGATTGAAGATGAGGCGGATGGCGCCCGGTGAAAGCCGGTCCACCGGGCTTTGCGCCGCGATGACCACGGCCAGGTCGTCACTTGCGGCCGACGAAATCAGCGGCGGGCAAGTCAACAGCGCGAATGCCAAACTGAGGCAAGTCAGTCCGCGCATGCCGGTCAGAACAACACCGCAATCGAACCGTACAGGCCGTCCGGCGCGGCCGATTCGTTATGCGTGCCCAAGCGGTACTCGACCTTCCAGACTAGGGGGGGAATCGGGCGAAACGCCAGCCCGAAAACCCCAACCTGTCCGGCGGCCTCCGAGATCTGCTGGAAATACTCGTAACGACCTATGGCGTAAAAATGGCTCGGCAGGGGCGCCAGGGCCTGCACGAAGCCCTGTGTCAGTTCGTTGCCGCCGCCGCTGCGGTGCACCCACTCCGTGCTGACTTCGAACTGCCGGTACGACCAGGTGGCTTCAAGGCCGGCAAGATTGAAACGCCCCACCGGTTCCTCGTGCAGTTCGTAGTTGGCATACGAAATGCCTACCTCGAGGTTCTCGGCCAAGGAATAAAGCAGATGGGCCCCGAAGGCATTTTCGAAGGGATTTTCGGATTTGTACGGATCGAGGGAGTCACTCAGCGTGGTGTACGCGGCATATTCCAGCCGCCGTTCGCCGACGGGCAGACCGCCATGGAGCATCAGGCCCGTGGCGTTGCGGGAGAACAATTGGTAGCTGGCGATCGGCCGCGTGGTAGTCCAGACCAGCGGCGCAGCGTGAATCAGGTTCCAGCGGCCGATGGGCGTCAGAAACTTGCCGAAGCGGACCGAAAGGGCGTCGGTGAAGATGTGGTCGATGTAGAGCCGTTCGAGTTCGAATCGGGCGTTGCCGGTCGTGAGATCCTGATGTTCGCTCGCGCTCAGGGGGTTCGCCACCTCGGTTTCGGAGAAAAAGCGCCAGTTGCCCCTTTCCCAGGTGGTGAATAAGCTCAGGTCGCGGATGTCGAAATTCCAGGGACCGGAACGTGGCGCTGCGATCACCGCATTGGCGTAGCCGCCGAGCCGGATGCCCGTCTCCCCCAACGGCAAGCCACGGCCCAATTGGTAAGCAAAGGACTCCGCGCGCGCGGGCTGTCCCAAGGCCACCAGCAGGGTGACTGCGAGCACCGCCGCAAGGTGAGGGCTTTTGGACATTCCTTGTTGAGAGGGGGCTTCAGTCGGGATGGGGAAAAATGCCTGCAACCGGATCATGGCTCGCGGGATGATACAGTAAATCTGAACATGGATTTCCGATCGTTGATTCAATGACCATCCGCCGGTTGCTGCTTGTCGCGTTCATCGCCCTGACTTTTCTGGCTTCTGCCTTGCTGGCCGGGCTCTCGTTCTTTGCCGCGCGCAAGGCCCTGGCGTCGGAAATCGAGCGTAACCTCAGCAAGGATGCGGCCATGCTCATGGAGCAGGTGGACGAATTGCTGTTCGAGCGCTTGCAGAACATCCATTCCTGGAGCCATCTGGATATCATGCAGGAGGCCCGCGTCGGTGATGTGGACAAGCGTTTGGCGCGTTTTCTGTCGGAGATCCGGCTCGGGTACGGCGCCATGTATAAGGAGCTTTTCTATACCGATCGCAGCGGCCGGATCCTCGCTTCCACCGATCCCGCAGCCATCGGCCGGCACTTCGAAGCCCAGCCCGTCTGGGCGGAAACCACCGTGCCGGGCGGCGAGGTGTTCCTGGAGTCGCTGCAACTGGAGCCGCCCTACACCTCGGCGACCTTGATGATACGTGCGCCGGTCCACGACCTGTATGGCGGTGACAATATCGGCCAGTTGTACGGCGCGTTCGATTTTGTAGAGGTGTTCCGGCAATTCGACCAGACCGAATCCAGCACGGGGGGCGAGCGGCGAGTGGCATTGCTCGATCGTCAGGGTCGATTGATCGCCGCTTCCAGGTCGCTACGCAGGCCTGATCTTCTCATGAGCGATGCTTTCGCCTCATGGAATGGCGGGGCTGTTGGCATCATCGAACGGCCGGGCGCTCCCGCCTTCTCGGGCACGGTTTTGGCCGGGCAATCGAGTTCTGCGGGGTATCAGGGCTATCCAGGCCTCGGCTGGTCTTTGTTGGTCATGCAGCCTGTGGAGCAGGCTTTCCGGCCGATCCGTAATCTACTGGGATTGTTCTTCTTCGCCTTCCTAGCCACGGCCCTGGTTGCCAGCGTCGCCGCTCACGGAATCGCGGGCCGTATCGCGCGCCCTTTGGTGGGCTTGACCACTTGGGTCCGTGGCTTTATGCGGACCGAGTCCAAGGTCGAGCCTGTCGTTGCCGGCGCGCGCGAAGTTCGTGAACTGGGCGCGGCCTTCCAGCAGATGATGGCAAGCCTGGAGCATTCCCGCCGGCAAGTGATCGATGCCGCGAAACTCGCCGTGGTGGGCGAAATGGCAGCCATCATGGCGCATGAGGTGCGAACGCCCCTGGGCATTCTTCACACCTCCGCGCAGATGCTGCGCCGGGAGGAGGGCTTGAGTCCAGAAGGCCAGGACATGACTCGCATCGTGCTGGAGGAATCATCGCGCCTGGGCAGGCTCATCACGACCTTGCTGGAGTGCGCCCGCCCGCGCGCGCCGAACATGCGCGAGAGCAATGTGCACGGCATTCTCGAGCGCGCGGCCGAATTGCTGGCGGTGCAGGCGCGCAAGAAGGACATACGCCTGGAGTGGCGCCTGGAAGCGGCAAATCCCTCGATTGCCTGTGACGCGGAACTGCTAATGCAGGTCTTCTTGAACCTGATGCTGAACGCGGTGCAGATCTTGCATGCCGGAAGCACGCTTCTGCTTGCCACTGCGTCCGACAAGGACGGCCTTACGGTCGACGTGGAGGATAACGGCCCTGGGATTCTCCTGGAAAATCGCGGGCGGGTATTCGACCCCTTTTACACCACGCGGGAAGGCGGCATTGGGCTGGGCCTGACGGTTTCGCGGCAGATCGCGGCCGCGCACGGCGGCGACATCGAAGTGGGAGCCTCACGGCTGGGAGGCGCTTGTTTTCGCGTCCGCCTGCCTCGTACGCAGGCTCCGCGCTTGCCAGGCTCGGGGGGCGCAATAGCCTCGGGGCAAGACTGAAGTGACGCGAATTCAAGGTTTGAACCGGTCGGACACAGCGAGACATTGACATGATGCGATCCCGCGTATTGGTGGTTGACGACGAGCCCAACGGTCGGCGGATGCTGGAAATCCTGTTGCTCAAGATGGGCTGCGAAGTGGCACTGGCCAACGATGGCAAGGCGGCCTTGGCCGTACTGGAGGACTTGGAAATTGATTTAGTCGTCACCGACCAGAACATGCCCGAGTTGGACGGCCTTGGCTTGCTGGCCGCACTGCGCGGTAAAGGCAACAATGTGCCGGTGATCCTGGTCACCGCCTACGGCACCGTTGAAAGCGCCGTCGCCGCCATGAAGCAGGGTGCGTTTGACTATCTCATTCGGCCATTCGAACTGGAGAATGTGGAACTGACGCTCAGGCGCGCCCTCGACCGCCAGCGGATCGTGCGGGAAAACCTGTTCTTGCGCGACGAGATGGAACGTGGCTGGCAGGAATTCATTGGCCAGAGTGGCGTCATGCGCACGGTCTATGACTTGATCCGCCAAGTGGCCCAGAGCAAGGCGAGCGTCCTGATTCAGGGGGAGACCGGCACCGGCAAGGAATTGGTGGCGCGCGCCATACACCGCAATTCGGGGCGTCGTGGCTTGTTTGTGTCCATCAACTGCGCGGCAATTCCCGCCGACATCCTGGAGAGCGAACTTTTCGGCTTCGTGCGCGGTGCCTTTACCGGCGCTCACAAGGACCGCGTGGGCAAATTCGAACTGGCCGACGGTGGGACCTTGTTCCTCGACGAAATCACGGAAATGAGTGCGGCGCTTCAGGCCAAGTTGCTGCGCGTGCTGCAGGAAAACCGGGTCGACCGCTTGGGCAGCAACCACCCGGTGGAAATCGACCTGCGCGTGGTTGCCGCCACCAACCGTGATCCACGGGAGGCGGTGCAGCAAGGCAGCCTGCGGGAAGATTTGTATTTCCGCCTCAATGTGTTCGGCATCGAACTGCCGCCGCTACGCGAGCGCGCGGAGGACATACCGCTGCTTTCACAGTATTTCCTCGGAAAGTATTGCGAAGATCTGGGTTGCCGCACGGGCAAGTTGAATCCATCGACTCTGCAGGCCCTCGCAGCGTATGCCTGGCCAGGAAATGTGCGGGAGCTGCAGAATATGATGGAGCGGGCCGCTGTCCTAAGCCGCGGCGCGGAGGTGACGACCGCGCACCTGCCGCGCGAAATTGTCCAGAACGATGCTCCCCGAGGCGCGGCACTCGCCGTTGCGGCGGAAGATGACCTGGACCTCGAAAAGCACGTAAGCGCCCTGGAGAAGCGCCTTATAAGAACCGCGTTGGAACAAGCCGAAGACAATAAGGCCAAGGCCGCCAGGCTGCTGAAAATCAGCGAGCGCACCCTCTGGTACAAGTTAAAAAAGTACTTTCGGGATTGAAAGCGGTTTTTTTATGCGGTTCTGCATGTTGCCCATTCTCAAGTTGAGCACACTTTTCTGGCGCGAGGGTATCGAAGAGAACTTGACCACTGTGAATTGCGGTAGAATTGCGCTCCCCAATCTCGTTCACCTTAGGCGGCGTCACAGGTTTCTGGCTTTCCTTTGAAAGGACTATCGATGCGTCTAACTAACATGATGCATAATCCCAGTCGATTTGGTCGAGAAGCCTTTCAGGGGTTTAGTGATAGCAACCTCATGCGCTCAGGTCCGGCTTCATCTGCGTTTGCGATTGAAACAAAAGCTCTTTTTTCTGATTATTGACAAGCCGACGTTGATGCCCTTGGTTGTTTTGCTGTCATTTTTAGTCGCCTTACTGCTTGGGGCTTGCAATCAGTCATTTCCCGAAGCCAATCCCGAAGCTCGTCCATCCCAGCAGGATGGAACACCGCAAGCACATCCAGCCACGGGCCTTGCAGACAAGACAGTCCGTCGGAATGTGGTGACGATTCGCCCCGAATCCTTGCCCTATATTACGGTCAAGGAAATCAAGCCGCAGGCCACCGCTGGAGTCATTTCTGCGCCGGCCCGCGTCGAATTCCGTGCCAAAGCGATTTCCACGGCGGGTACCATGGTTGCCGGTCGCGTGACCAAGATACATGTCCAGGTGGGAGATCGCATCAAGGCGGGGGCACCGCTCGCGACCCTAGTGAGCGGCGAGGCGGCGCAAATGCGCTCGGATTTTCAGCGGGCAAGCGCTGAATTGTCTCGCGCCGAGGACAATCTGCGGCGTCAGGCGGAGATGCAGCGTTCAGGCGTTGGGCTCGAAGTCGAGTACGTAGCCGCACAAACCCAATTGAAGGAGGCGCGGGCAGACTTCGAGCGAAGCCGCGACTTTCTGAATCTGCTTGGGGATGGCCTGGCGGGGGAAGTGACCGTGCATGCTCCGATGGATGCCATGATACTCAAGGCGCATGCCTCGGTTGGGTCCACCGTCGTGCCTGGGTCACCTCTATTTGACTTGGGTGAGCCCTCTGCGGCTTGGATCGTCGCCGACGTCTTCGAAACGGATCTCCGGTTGGTTGAAATGGGCGCCGAGGTGGTCATCGAACTGGCTTCACTGCCAGAACCGATAACCGGTCATGTCGTCGGTGAAAGCGCGGCCATACAAACCGAATTACGCAGGGCATCTGTCTTCATCGACCCGGATGATTCAAAGCTTGCACTGCGTCCCGGCATGTATGCCCGCGTCGCCATAAGGGCTTCAGCGCCCAGCCAGATCGTGCTTCCCGTGGAAGCCATTCTGATCAAGGACGGTCGGGAAACCATCGTCTACGTGGAAACTTCCCATGGCCAATTCGAAGCACGCCAGGTTCAGGTCGGCCAAACCCGAGAAGGCCTGACACCGGTTTTGAAAGGCCTAGCCGGGGGCGAGCGCGTCGTGGTTCGTGGCGCGCTGCTACTGGATGGCGAAGCAGCCCTGATGCTGTAGAACTCCCGTGCTTAGAATTCTTATCGAGACCTGCGTACACCGGCGCGCTGCCGCCATCATGCTGACCGCCGTACTCGCTCTGATCGGTATCCATGCGTATCTGGAAACCCCCATCGAAGCATATCCGGATGTCACCAACACTCAGGTCACCGTCATCAGCCTAATGCCCGGTTACGCCCCCGAGGAAGTCGAACGTCAGGTGACGGTGCCTCTGGAGCGCGCATTGAACGGGACGCCGGGCATGTTGCAGATGCGCAGCCAAAGCCTGTTCGGCCTATCCCTTATCACTATCACCTTCCAGGATGGCGTCGACAGTTTTGTGTCACGCACGCTGATTACCGAGCGCATGTCCGGCGCCGACCTGCCCGACGGCGTCAAGCCGGTGCTGGCGCCCGATTACACCCCGCTGGGCGAGATCTATAAGTTCGTGGTCGTTAGCGACCGTCACTCGCTCTACGAACTACGCTCGGAAATGGAATGGAATGTCTCGCGAGTCTTGCGGCAGGTGCAGGGTGTCGCCGATGTGCTGACCTTCGGCGGCTATTACAAGGAGATTCACGTCGAGATCGACCCGGTTCGCCTGGAATCCTTCGGCCTGACGTTGGAAGAAGTCAACCAGGCCATCGTCAGTTCCAATCGCAACGTGGGCGCTGGATTTCTCAGGCACGGCGATCAGCAGATGGTGGTGCGCAGCGTCGGCTTCATCGGATCTCCCGAGGAGGTCAAAAAGATCGTTCTAAAGAGCGAAGGCGGAACGCCCGTGACCGTGGGCGATGTTGCCCGCCTGGTACAGGCCTATACGCCGCGCCAGGGAACGGTCGGGATTGATGAACAACGGGAGGCTGTCGAGGGCATTGTCCTGCTGCGGCGCGGCCAGAATCCGTCGCGGGTTCTGGAGGCCGTACATGAAAAAGTGGCGGAATTGAACGCCAAGATCCTGCCCGCGGGCATGAAGCTGGTGCCCTTCCTGGACCGTACCGAGTTGGTCCACAACACCTTGCATACCGTCTACGACAACCTGATTCACGGCTTTGTCCTGGTGGTCGCCGTGGTCTGGCTCTTTCTGCGTAGCGTCCGGGGGTCCTTGATTGTGGCGGTGGTCATTCCGCTTTCGCTGCTGGTGGCCTTCACCGGGCTTTATCAGTTGGGGCTGCCGGCCAATCTGATTTCCATGGGGGCCATTGACTTTGGCATCATCCTGGATGGGGCGGTCGTGCTGGTGGAAAGCGTGATCCATCAGGCGACCCACGAGAATCCGCAAAACCGGCGCGAAATGCTGCATCTGATCATCGGGGCGGCCTTCGACGTGGCCAAGCCCACCTTTTTTGCGATGCTCATCATCATCGCGGCGTTGATCCCTGTATTTACCCTGGAGCGGGTTGAAGGCCGGATTTTTCGGCCGCTGGCACTCACTTACAGCTTCGCCCTCATGGGCGGGCTGGTCTTTGCATTGACCCTGGTGCCGGCCCTTTGTGCGGCGCTGATCCATCCGAAGCACGCGGTGATTGCCGAGCCCGGGTTTTTGGTCAGGTTACGAGTGATTTATGCCCGTCTGTTGAAGCGCGTGCTGGCGCGCCCGGCCCTTACCTTGGCTGCGGCATTTGTGTTGCTATTGTGCGGGGGCATTGCGGCGGGCAGGCTGGGGACGGAATTCCTCCCGGAACTGGACGAGGGTGATGTGCATGTGTTCGTCGAAATGCCGGCGAGCATCGCCCTTGCCAAAGGTCAGGATGTCCTCCTGGACATGCGCAGGCACTTGCTTAAATTTCCCGAAGTCAAAGGCATACTGAGTCAGCAAGGCCGCTCCGAAGATGGCACTGACAACGAAGGCGTCAACATGAGCGAAACCTTCGTGCATCTCAAGCCTCGCGACCAGTGGCGCGAAGGCTGGAGCAAGGAACGCCTGGTGGATACGATGCGGGAAGAACTCCTCGATATCCCGGGCGTTCGCTTCAATTTCTCTCAGCCCATCCGCGACAACGTGGAAGAAGCCGTCAGCGGCGTTCGGGGCAAAGTGGTGCTCAAAATTTACGGCTCGGATCTGGAGAAAATGCGCTCCACGCTGGAAACTGCAAAAGACTTGTTGAAAAACATCCCCGGCGTGGTAGACCTCGATTTGTACCGCGAATCAGTCGTGCCGCAATTGCAGATCAAGCTGGATCGCTCTGCGCTCGCGCGAGAGGGGCTTACCATCGATGCGGCGCAAGACACCATCGAAACCGGACTTGCCGGGGAAGTCGTCACGGAAATGTGGTTGGGGGAAAGGCCGGTGCCGGTCCGCGTCATATTGCCGGAGACCGAGCGCAGTGATACCGAGCAGATTGCCAACCTGATGCTGCCCACACCCGGCGGCGCAAGGATACCACTGCGCGAGGTGGCGAGCCTGAGCACCGAGCGGGGTAGAACGTCCATAGAGCGCGAGGCAAATCGCCGCTTTTTGGCGCTCAAATTCAATGTGGAGGAGCGCGACCTGGGTTCCGTCGTGCATGACGCGATGGCGGTGGTTGAAGAAAAGCTCAAGGTCCCCGAGGATCATTTCCTGGTCTGGGGCGGCGAATTCGAGAATCAGAACAGAGCCATGAAGCGGCTCGGTGTGATCGTTCCGGTGGCAGTCCTGATCGTTCTCGGGCTGCTCTATGGGGCCCTGCAGTCGGCCCGAAGCGCGCTTGCCATTCTGTTGTCGACGCCCTTTGCCCTCACCGGAGGATTATTTCTTCTCCTGCTCACGGGCATTCCGATTTCGGTGAGCGCCGCCATTGGCTTCATCGCGCTGTTGGGTCAGGTTTCCTTGATGGGGCTTCTGGTATTGAGCGCCACCGAGCAGCGCAGGAACTATGACATTCCCTTGCTCGATTCCATCGTGAACGGCGCGACGGAACGCCTTAGGCCCGTGCTCATGGCCTCCCTGCTGGCCTTGCTGGGCTTGCTGCCCATGGCTGTGTCCCGTGGAATCGGTAGCGAGACCCAGCAGCCCTTTGCCGTTGTCATCGTCGGCGGCATGTTCACCACCTTTCTGGTTGCGATGTTCGTTCTCCCGGTGATCTATTACTACCTCACGCCCAGCAGGCTGATGACACCCGAAGAATTCGATGACTCGTTGGACAAGCCATGACCTATCGCTGGTTCATTTGGCGTCGATGGCTCCTGAATACGCTGATCGGCGGTTTCCTGATCGCTTATTATACGTGGCCGACCGTCAGTCTCGCCGCTCCTCAGGAAGCCCTCCCGAAAACCGTCACCATCGGGGAATTGTTGAGCATCGTCCGGGACAAGAGCCCTCGGTACGCGGCGATGCGCCAGCGCCTGGAGAGGAGCCGGGCGGATGTGGTGGCGGCCGGAGTCCTGCCCAATCCGAGGGTCAGTTACGGACGCTATGACCTGATCAGCCGGAACAACACGATGTATGAGGGCAACGTCCAGCAGGAAGTGACCCTGGAAGTTCCCTTGCTCATCGCCGGGCAGCGTGGCGCCCGGGTCGCGGCCGCCGAAAAGCAGGTCGAAGCCACCGAAGCGGGCATCGAAAGCGAATTCGCGGACCTGATCCAGCAGGTCTGGCGCCTGTTTCTCGAGATGCTGGTGGAGCAACGCCGCATTTCGGTCCTGGAGCAAAGTAATGCCGATATGCAGCATCTGTCCGCGGTGGTTGAAGGCCGGGCGCAGGCGGGGACCGCGAGCCAATATGACGTGCTCAGGGCGACTATCGAAACTAAGGGACTGCAGAGCCGCCTTGAAACGGTACGCAACGATCTGGCTTCAACAGTAGGCGAACTGGGAGCCATGTTGGGTTTGCCGGATTGGAAGCCAATTCCGACCGGTGACCTTTCGCCGCTAGGGATTCCGGCTGACGCAAAAAAGCTTTGGAAAGAAGCGGAACAGGCCAATCCTGACCTGGAAAGCGCGCGGCGCAATGAACTGGCGGCCGATGCCAATCTGGAGCGCGCGCGCCGGGAGCGTTGGCCGGTGCCTTCGGTACTGGTTGGGTCCGCCTTCACCGACAAGCCTTACGGCAACACGACATTCGCCGGTTTCTCGGTTGAGCTACCCCTGTTCGATCGTGGCCAGGGCGGAATGGCCAAAGCCGCCGCGGAAAAGCAGTCGGCCATTCTCGATCGGCAGTATGCCACCGCAAGAACCCGCGGTGCGCTTGAGCGGGCTGTCGATCAGCTGAAGCTCAGACGGGAGTCTCGCGTCCAGTTTGAACAAAGTGTCATGGCCAAATTGCCCGCTCTCAAGGCAATGGGCGAGGCCAGCTATCGCTTGGGAAAGGGAACCTTACTCGAACTTTTGGATGCTTCACGCTCGCGCACCGATACCCAACTCACCTATGTCGAGCTGGTTCAAGCCGAGACTGAGGCCGAGCTTGATGTTTTGCGCACTTCTGGGTTACTTTTAAAAACCATCGACGTTAAGGCCCCATGATCACTGTTTATTAAGTAATCTTTGGGTCGCGTTGGTCGATTGGGTCGAGGCGCGCGTGAACAAGGGTTCCAACAGGTTTGATGGCCGTTCCGCCTCACTATCTGTGCCCGTGTATTAATATTGACCAAGTCTGTGCGGATAGCGTTGATCATGGATACAAATCAAGCATTCCTGGGAAATCGCGGCTTACAACAAAAAATTGCCCCGAGAAATGCCAACTGCGCGTCGTGGTCAAACCATGACGCACGTTAACAGCCCTTTTTGTCGAGGCCTACTGATCTTGGTTTTTTTGTTAGTTTAAGGCACAGAATGGTTGCCTCGCCAGCAAGCGCACATCAGCTTTGTGTTCTTCAGTTCAACCCGTCCCGCTTGCCTCCAGTGTGAGCATCATCTGTCGCGCCCGTTCGGCCGACTCCTGGTCCCCAAGGCTTATAATACGCTCGAGGTAGATGCGGGCGCCGGCGCTGTCACCATGCCGGATTGCCAAGAGGGCGGCTGCCTGATATCAGGCTGCTTTTTCCGTCGTGGAGTATGTCTCTCCCTTCGACTCAATGCGCTGCTGCAGGCGATCTCTGGCCCGATAGGCTCGGCGCTTGGCGCCAAACACCTCGGCCGCCGTATCCGTGTAAATTTCCGCGAGTGCAACAGACAGGTTGTCGCCGGCTTGATGCCCGGCGCGTTCGAGCTCGGTCATACCACTCCAAAGCAGCATCATCTTGTCGCTGCTGAGCAGCCAAGGCCCTCTGCGTTCCGCCAGTTTACAGCGGTTAGCGGCGTGCCAGGCTTTTGATTCTACGTTATTGGGCTGTTCGCCGACCAGCGAATCTAGAATGTCACCGGCGTCATCTATGCGGTTATGCTGAAAATAGAGGCGCGCAAGCTCGAGACGGCTGCTAAAGTTCGCCTTGCCTTGTAACTCGGAAAGATGCTGCTGCTCTCGGGGAAGCCAGGGAATCTCCGGAAAGGGGCGCGAGCAGCCAGTCAACACGCTAGCAAGCGCGAATAGGCATTAATTTGATTTTATCATAGCGACCCGAATACGAATCAGAGCGTGAGGGTAAGGGTGACCTGATTGTAAAGCGAATAGCCACCGCGTGTCTGAGTGTGTTGAAAAACTCCGCTCCCCAAGATTGCGGATTTGGAACAGCGTTTCTTCGCGAAATCTACAAATCTTTGCTGATCAATCAGCGATAGTTTTCACGTTCGAGTCGATGTTTTCGTCGTTTCTTGTCCTGGGACGCTGCACATCGTCATTCAATGGGTCGAGATTCATCCGCCCCTGGCAATTTGAAGACCTGGCGGGCATTTCGCGACTGGCAACCCGTTTTGGCAAGAGAGGGTGCCTACGTAGCGCTGTTGCCCAGCGCGATTCAGACTTCAGCAGCCGATAGGCTTCACCCGCGCCAACCCCTCCGGACAGGACATGGAGGCACTCGTCTGACTGTGCGAACCGACGTTTAACGTCGACAGAGCCTAACTTAACGTCTGACCAACGGCATAATTTTTCTCCTAGGCTCGAACCAAGCTCAAAGATTTCCTGGGAATCCCCCAAACCAATCCGGTGGCGATTATTGCGAAGGCCCCCGCAGCCATAAAAACCGGCGAGTAATTCCCCATCCAGGTGTGAATGAAGCTTGCTCCGTAAGCCGCGATTGCTGCGCCTACCTGATGTGCGCAGAAGATCCATCCGAACACGACACCGACGTTTTGTTTGCCGAAAAAATCCGCGGTCAGTGCCGAAGTCGCCGGGACTGTGGACAGCCAGTTCAACCCGTAGAACACTGAAAACGCCATGAGCATTTCCGACTGCTCGATGAAAGGCAGAAGGAGCAATGAGGCGCCGCGCAGCAGGTAATAAATCGCCAGTGGCCCGCGCTTTCCGAATCGGTCGCAAATCCAGCCGGATCCGATCGTGCCAATGATGTCGGCGGCCCCCATCATTCCCAGCGAAGCCGCCATTGTCATTTCGGAGAAGCCGTGTTCCAGTCCATGGGGGATCAGGTGCGTTTGCAGCAGGCCGGAGGTGGTCAATCCGCAAATGCCGAAGCTCGACGCCAGGAGCCAGAATTCGCGCGTGCGCAACGCATGTTTCATCGGATGACGATCCGGTTTTGGCAGTTTCTCCGCACTTGGTTCGTCACCCAGCGGCCCGAGTCCCAGGCTCGCAGGGGTGTCCCGCATCAACAGCAAGATAAGGGGTAAGGCCACGACGCCGGTCATCAGGGCAACGAACAAGGTCGTCGACCGCCATCCATAGGTCATATCCAGGTGCATCAGGATGGGCGTAAAGATCAGCTGCCCGGCGGACATCGCCGCACCCAGAATGCCCAGTGCCAGGCCGCGCCTGGCGATGAACCAGCGGCTTACCACCGCCGAGCCCATGACCATGGAGCACCCTGCGGAACCTGCGCCCATGATGACGCCCCAACACAGTGTCATCTGCCAGGTGGCGTGCATGAACAAGGTCGCCAAGGCGCCCAGGCTGGTGAGTCCGGCCGTTGTCAGCATCACCACCCTCGGGCCGTAGAGGTCCATCCACCGACCGAGAAAAGGGCCGGCCAGACCGAACAGCAACAGATTGACTGACACCGCGAAGGTGATGGATTCCCGTGACCAACCGAACTCCCGTTCCAGAGAAGGGATGATGATGCCCGGAACAGAGCGCAAGCCAGCCGTCGCCAACAAAGTCACGAAAGTAACCGCGAGAACGATCCAGGCGTAATGCACAGCGCGTGGGGATGATTTACCGTTGCCCATTAAGTTGTTTCATAAAGTGGAGTTACCGGAAGCGGCCTGAGGTTCTCCAACCGGCCGCGTTGTTATGGGCCGGATGGAGAACAGGCGTTCAAGGGCGCGGGCGCTAGGGAACGTCTTCGATTTGATCCAGCAATTCGACCAGACGGATCACTTGTTGCAGCAAAATGCCACCGACACCGAGCGCAAACCAGACGCCGATGACGAAGCCCCAATGGATCGGTGCGGCGAAAAACTCCTCGCGAAACCAGAAGGTATGTCCCCACTCATTGAATCCCACGCTGACCAGAATCATGAAAGGACCGATGACCGCCAGAGTCAGTGGCAGGGAGATGCCCTTGGCGTAAAGCGGCAGGCGGGTTCTGGCGTAGATCCAGGCCGATCCCCCCAGCAAGACGTAGAGGGGGAAGTTGAAGTAGAACTCGATGATGTGGTTGGCGGTGAACGGCGTGTCGCGGATGGAGACCTGGTGCCAGGAATTATCCTGCTCGGCGAAATAGCTCCCCGCCCAGTAAACGGCGAAGGTGTAAATGCTGATCCACATGGTCAGCGTGAAGTACCTCCGGATTTCCTCCTTGGGTGTCATGGCATCCATATTTTGGTCGCGGGTAAACCAGAGATAGCCCCAAAGCCCCGGGAAGACCAGGGCCAGCACGCCCAGTTCGATATGGAACAGGCGCATCCAATGGGTCGCGAAGGCCGGCTCCGTCGAATCCAACCCCGCCAGGACGCCATAAGCGCCCTGATATAGCCTGAGGCCGACATACATCACCGCAAGGCCGGCAAAGGTGGCTAAGTATTTATGTAAATCCCGGTTGTACCATGGTAGCGAGGTTTTTTGCTGCCCCCTGGGGATGGGCAGAATTTCTGGTGATGTAACGGCCATGATGTTCTCCTCGTAGTAGTTTCGGTTGTTGGTTGTCCAGTTCGGTCACTTGAATTCAGTTGAACTGCGGAATGACGGCGGTGGCCACGCTCGCCGCGTAGCGCTTGCCCGTTGCGTCGTAAAGGAACAGCAAACCGCCCAGACGGCTGTCGGCATCGCGGAATAAACCGTCCAACTGTTCCGTCTCCCACAGGGCGTCTGCGGCTTCGATCTGTACGGTGCGGGTTTCCCCGGGCTGGATAGGCTCAGGGGAGTCCACCTTCAAACCCGTCTGCGCGACCAGGGGATCGCCATGATCCTGGTATGCCATTCCGACCGTGGAGTTGATGAACCGCAAATTGCCGCTGGCAAACTCGCCCACCCGGACGGGTTGGTCGGAGAGGTTGTGGATTTGCGCCGTCATGACCATCGCCCGTCCCGGCACGTGGTATTCGCTCCGTTTCACCTTGACCTGGATCAGGCCGTTGTTGACCTCCGGAGTCAAAGGCTCGATCTGATCGAGGGCGGCCTGCAGCGGAATGGCATTCGGATACTGGCTGTCCGTCACGGCATACGCGCCGAAGACGAACAGCGGCACGACGACCAGTATGGCTTTGGCGATGGTCTTGTCCAGGGACGTGATCAAGGCGCTTTCATCGCCTGCCTGGAGCATCTTGTAGCGGGGAATGAACAGCGGCCGTCTGACCCACCACAGCAGCCAGGTGGCGCCGAGCACCATCCAGAACACGTGCCAGGAAACCGCGTTGGCAAAGCCGTAGGATTCCATGTCGACCACATCACCACTGAGGGTCTTGACCGGGTTGCTGAATGCGGCCGGATCGCCGCTGATTTCGAGCCAGTGGCCAGGTCCCATGACCGAGCCTGCGTCATGCAGGTTGAAGAATGGGTGGATGTGGAAACGCCCCGGCAGCCTGGCCTTGAGAACGATCTTGAAGTCGTAGTCGCCGCCCAGTTTCAATGCGGTTGAACTGACCCAGGGCTGGCCGTTCAAATAGCGTTCCGTGCGGATGAAAACGGGGCCCGGCGTCGACACATTGAGATAGGTGGCATCCGGTTTTGGCACACTGCGTGGCCAGTCCTCGGCAACGTGGAATTTCCCGGTGATGACCACTTCATCGTTGATCTTGAGTTGTTCTTGCGACCAGCGTACGTCGTACCATTGAATGGTGCGCATGCGGATGAAAGGCTCCAGCGCCTTTTCGCCATGGGCGTAGACGCTGCTTTGAGAGGCCAACAGGCAGGTCACTGCCCACAGGGTGACGGCAATCAGCTTTTTGATCTTCAGCATGACGGGATTCTCCACTCAGATCTTTTTTACGAAGCGGACCGTGGCGAACCACTGCCCCAGGTACCACCAGAGGGGATACATCAGCGTGCACAACAGGGCCGAACAGAAGGCCGAGAGTGGCGTTGCGTATTGGCCATAGGTTCTGAGGGTCCCGCGTTCGATCAAGCGCAGGTATTCCGGCATGCCGGCGCGGATGTACTGAAAACCGAAGACGTCGGCGAGGGTTAATTGGGCATTGCCGTATTCCACCGGCACATGGAACATGGCGAAGATGGGCCAGTTACTGGGATAGAACAGCAATGCGAAGGCCATTCCTCCGAAGATGCTGGTTATGGTCAGGCTGTTGCTCAGCATCAGGATGACGTCGAGAACCAGCGCACTGGGCAACAAGGTCGCTGGCAGCACCGAGTTGATGGGGAAATAGTTCCAAAAGTGGTAGGCGAACACCCGAGTGATCCAGGTGCCGATCAACAGGCAAACGACACACAAGGTGGCTCCGAGGGGCAGGCGGAAATTCGTCCATAAGACCGACTGAACGGCAGCCGGGAAAGTAATCGCCATCAACGGGGTGACCAAAGGCCACCACTGACGATCCTTCCAGTCCAGCCAGAAATCCCAGTCACCCACGGTCAGTGCGACGTGCAGATGAAAGGAGCCGATAAACAGGAAGATGGCCAATACCAGGATGAGATAGTCATAGGCGCGGGCAAGCCTGGCTTTCTCACCGGCATAGGGTTGAGGTGGAATATCGAGTATGTGAGTCGCCATGGTGCATCCTCTCTACGATTCAAGTTGATAGTGGGCCGTACCGCTCACTGCATCACCTGGCTACGTTGAGGGAGGCCTGGTATCCAGCCTGTGAGCGATACGATGGCGACAAACTACGCGTTGCATCACACCGTGTGAAATGACGAGTTTTCATGGCCGTATGAATAAAAATCACGGGCCTCGCGGTTGTGACGGACAGGCAAGGCTCAATACGATGGCGCGAAAAGACTGCTGTAACTTTGGAGACTGAGTGATGGAATTACGCCAGTTCGACTTGAATCTGCTGGTAGCTTTCGATTGGCTGATGCAGGAGCAAAGCGTATCCCGCGCGGCGGAACGCATGTTTGTAACGCAATCAGCCATGAGCCATACGCTGCAACGGCTTCGTCAGCAACTGGACGATCCCTTGCTGGTGAAGACGCCGTCCGGCATGAAACCCACCGAACGGGCATTGGCGCTCATCGAGCCGGTCCGGGCTGTTCTGCGTGAGGTTGAATTCCTGATCCGACAACCGGAGGTGTTCGACCCCGCTAGGAGTCAACGCCGCTTTGTCATGGCGGCGACGGACTATATGGATTTCCTGCTCATCCCGCCCTTGATCGAACGCATTGCCAGGGAAGCGCCCGGCATCGATATCCACGTCAAACGAACGGATCTGCCATTTCCGGAGAAGGAGCTGGAAGCCGGTGAGTTGGATATCGTGGTCGGATTCGAGGCGATATTGAAACCGGCTGCTTATCTGAATGGCCGGAAATTGTTTGAAGATCGGATGACCTGTTTACTCCGTCAGGAACACCCCAGCATTCAGGGCGATACCGTGTCACTGGAGGACTATGTCGGCCTGAAGCACATGCTGATATCGCGAACCGGAACCCGGACCGGGGTGATCGACGATTGGCTGGCCGAACGTGGGTTGGAGCGGCGCATCGCGCTGATCGTGCCCCACTTTCTCTCCGCACCGTTCATCGTGGCCAACACCGACATGCTGTTGTCCTTGCCGTTGAGAATCGCCGAGCAGTTCGTCCGTTTGGCGCCGTTGCGGGTGGTGCCGGTACCCATCGAACTGCCCAGCTATGATCTGGTGATGATCTGGCATCCGTTACGCGAGAGTGACCCGGCGCACCGCTGGTTGCGGGAACAGATCTGGGACGTCTGCCAAGATCTGAACCAACAAACGAACTCGACCTGACCTTATCGCCCTGGCAGGCCCGGAGCCAGGGCTTTGACCTGGATCAGAAAATAGGGCGGCCTGGAGAGCGGCTCCCCACCATTGAGCGTCGCGGATTGATGCAGGCGATTCACCACGCCGTAGAGTTTGCCTTCGGGGCCGAAGCTGAATGAGTCCACCCAGGACAGATTGGGGCACTGGCTGAGCCGCTGATAGCTTCGATCCGGCTTGATCACGCCAATGGCGTTTTCTGCCAACTCGCCCAGGTAGATGTTGTCGTCCCGATCGATGCTGATGCCGTCCGAAATGGGTTTGGCGCTATAGCGTTCCACGCGCTGGGCCAGCGTCTTTGAATCCAGGCTATCGTCAGCCAAGTCAGCCGCCTTGATGCGATACAGACTCAGGCCGTGCATGGGGCCGAAATAGACCCATTCGTTCTTCAGGTCTTCCGTGATGGGGTTCACCCCGATATGGGGCCGTACCAGATGGCCGGCGGCGCCTTTGACCTGAACGGGGTGGCCGTCGATGATCAGATCGACATTTTCCGGTACCACGCCGACATGCCCCTCCAGGACACGCCGGGCGGCGCCGGTTTCCAGATTGACCACGATGAGCGCCGCGTTGCCGCCTCCTGCCGGGTCACTGATGAAAATCCGCTTACGTCCGCCGTCGATCGCAAAGTCATTGACGAAGGCGTCCTTGGGCGCGACCGGCGGCGGCAGATAGATGACGCGGTGAAGCTTGTCGTTCTTGGTGTCCCAGCCAACGAGCTTTGGCGTGATGCCACTGCGCATGCCGTTGTCCAGCATCCAGACGATGCCCTGGTTGTCCGTCCGAATACCCAGAACGGAATCCAGTGTCAGATCCGCATGTCCGCTTCGGTCGTTCAGGGCCTTATTGGGAAAAGGTACGACCGAGTCGTTCCCCTGGAATTCGACCACCGAATACTGCGGATCGTAGAACTGATGCTGACTCATGATTATTCGCCCGGAGTCGGTCGCAGTGACATTTCCCGGGCCTTGCATCAGCTTGGCAACAATGTCGTAGTTTCCGCTTTCTGCGGCCATGGCGTTGCCAGCCAAGGCGGCTAGTAAGATCAATCCAACTATACGTTTCGTCATGAGAGTTTCCGATCAGGCGAGTGAATTTTTTCAAGCTAACGGTAACCTCACGAGAAGCTCCGCGTTAAATGACTTCTTTTCATGCCGGCATCAACGCAGTTCATGAACCAGCACTCGATTGATCGACGATCCGAAAGGCAGGGTAGATCGGCTTTCACCGCTTCGGTCTCCATAGACATGCACGACGCTGCTGTGTGAATCGAACAAACCCGACTTCAGACGACTTGAGCGGTGGCTGGTCGGTCAAGCGCTGGCGGGGTCCTGATTGCTTAAACAGGGCCTGCGAAGCTCGATACGGCGCGACGTGGAGTCTTAGCGGCGGCGCATCCCTGTCTCTTCATTCAGTGACGCCGCATCAGGCCCGCCACCTGGAACGGGGCTAGCGCCGGGTGCAGTTGCACTTAGGCTGGAGCCTTGCCGATGAGGGTCAGCGAGGCCGGTAGTCGTTCGGCGGGTGGTCGCACATGGCGGTTAGGAACGGTCCGGAAGCGTATGCAATGCGGATGCATAGCTGAGGGCAGAATGAGGGTAGGGCGCTAAGGCCAGCGCAACAGTATAGGCGCCGCAACGTTTGGACAGGCGCCTTTTTCCCGTAGCCGCATGCTTACGTTATGGCGTGAAGCCCTGCAGAAACTTGAAAGGCAAGCAGATATTCGATGACCGCATCGGGTCTATCGAGGGGTAGGAAATGCCCGCCTTTCTCAACGGTTGCCATTTCAGCGTCTGGCACCATCTTCCGATACTGTTCTCGTTCGTCGGGCCGCGACCAATCGCGATCGCCCCAGAGCAGGAGCACGGGAATCTTGATGTTCGAATAATCCTTTCTGGCCGTTTCCCAACTTTCGGCGTTGCGAAGTAGGCTGAGGAAGGCACGATAATGGCCGCGTCGGTTACCGAGCAGATACATCTCCATCAGCAACTCTTGCGGAATGTGATCAGACTCGGCTACACCGCCGTCCAGTATCGATTTCATCACGAGGAATTGGCGCAATCGCATGACCGTTTCGCCAAATATGGGTATATCCGCCACTGCAACGACGAGCCGAGCCAGAAAAGAACTACGTGCAATTCCGCGTCCCTTCGCGTAATCGTAGGGGTTGATCGCCACAATACGCTCAACCCGCAGATTATTTCGAGCCGCGAGCATGAGCGAAATCGAGCCTCCGATGGAGACTCCGGCAAGGGTGACATTGTGCAAATCCAGTGCGTCCAGAAAACCCTCGACCGTATCGGCGAAAAACTCGGCGTCGTACTTGGCGGCCGGTATGTCGGAATAGCCATGACCGGGGTAGTCGACCGCATAGACAGTGAAACTCTTGTCGAGCTCGGGGATAACTTTCTCGAATAGATCAAGTTGCGTCCTCAGCGTGTGCAAGAGAACCAATATTGGACCTTCACCTGCGGTGATATAGCGAAGGCGAATGCCATTGACGGTGACATATTGGATCGGGATATCCGGAGCCCAGGACAGCCGATCGGGAGTTGCGGGGATAGGCCGCATCGCCTCGATGAAGAATGAAATGAGCACGACGGCGGTGCCAACGGCGACCAGCCAGACGAGGCTAAAAACTACGGTATTTAACATGACGTCCTCTTAGGATTTTGTAGAAGATTAACTCGATGTATATCGCTTCGAATGCTTACGTTGCCAGGTAAGGCTCGGGGTTCCTCAAGGAGAGCACTACGCCCCTTTATTTCATTCCATTGCAGGGCTACTCCCCGGAGGACCCAACTCTCAGTCAACATTCGCGACTTCCTTATGTCGGAGATCTTCCGACCATCCGCCTCCGAATGCTCTGTAGAGCGATACCAGCGCCACCGCTATTCCGGTCTCTGCGCCGATTCTTTGGTCGCTGATTTGCAATTTGCTGCGCTCGGCATCGAGCACCCCCAGCAGATCGGTCGCCCCTTGCCGAAACAGAGTGCCTGCTTCCCGGCGGGACAGCTCCGCAGTGGCTTCCGCCTGGATGAGTCGGTTGCGACGGGCGTTTATGGAGCGGTGTTGGACATAGGCGTTCTCCGCATCTTCGAGCGCTGTCAGGAAAGTCTTTTCGTAGTCGACCGCCGTCTGTTCCAGACGCGCATCCGCCGCGGTGATCTGCGCCCGGATGCGGCCGGCGTTGAAGATGGGTGCGGAGATGCCCGAGCCCAGGGCGTAGACGCCTTCGGCCAAGGCGGCGTATCCGCCGGTCGCCAGCGTGCCGAAGCCGCCGCTGACCGAGAGCACCAGCTTCGGATAGAGGTCGGCCCGCGCCGCGCCGAGGTCGGCTGCCGCCGCGTCTACCCGCGCCTTGGCAAGTCGTAGGTCCGGCCGCTGGTCCAGCAGCGATGCCGGCAAGAGCTTGGGCAACTGCGGAGCCGCTGTCGGCAAAGGTGCTTGCGGGGCGAGGCTGGCGCTGAAGCTTGCCGGCGGCTTGCCTGACAACACCCCGAGCCGGTGGATCAGGTTTTCCGCGGCGGCAGCAAGCGGAGGTAATCCAGCCTCGGTGGCGTGCAACTGGGTTTCCTGGCGCGCCACGTCGAAGTCGCGGGCCAGCCCGGTCTTGTGCAGGGCGCGAACAACCCGCAGCCGCTCGGTCTCGTTGGCGATCTGGTCCTGCAGGACCTGCGTTCTGGCCTGCACGCCGCGAAGTTCGAGATAGTTCGTCGCCACTTGGGCGAGCAGTCCCACCAGCACAGCCCGTTCGCCTTCGCGGGCTCCTAACGCCTGAGCAGCGGCCGCCTCCGCTTCCAGATGGCGGCTGCCGAACACGTCTATCTCCCAGCGCGCCGCAAGCCCCCCCGTAAAGGCATTCCCGGCCGGGGCGATCAGTTCGATGCCCTTGGGCCCCGGCGCGGCAAAGACCCGGTCCATGCTTTGCGAGCGCCCGCCGGCGGCGTTGAAATCCAGAGTCGGGTAAAGCACCGACTCGGCCACCGTGACCATCTGCTGGGCCTCCCGTACCCGGGCCTTGGCGATGCGGAGATCCTGGTTGGCGGCGATCGCGCCGGCAATCAGTTGATCCAGCATCGGATCGCGGAAACCTTGCCACCAGGACTCCAGTTCGGCCCGATCAGTAACGCCGCTTTCAGCGTCGCCATGCTGCCAATCGGCTACGCTGGGCAGCTGCAGATTCGGATCGACTCGGGTCGGCGTGCAAGCCGCGAGGCTGAGCATTGCGATCGTGATAAGACTGAAAAATGCCGTATTCATTGGATACCTCCGTTGGCGTGATGAAGGGCCGATTCCGCGCCGCCATCTTCAGGCCTCGAACCTTGCGAGCCGACCCGCTCCACCTTGAACCAAGCCGCGTACAGCGCCGGCAGGAAGAACACGGTCAGGGCCGTGGCGACGATGAGCCCGCCCATGATGGTGATGGCCTGGGGACCGAAGAAGTCATTGCGCGACAGGGGTATCATCGCCAGTACCGCGGCGGCGGCCGTAAGCAGGATGGGCCGGAAGCGGCGCACAGTGGATTCGACGATCGCCTCGTAGGTGCTGAGTCCCGCTTTCTCGTCCTGCTGGATCTGGTCCACCAGAATGACCGAATTGCGCATGATCATGCCCGCCAGGGCGAGGATGCCCAGCAGGGCCACGAAGCCGAAGGGCGCGCCAAACAGCAGCAGGGCGAAGGCGGCGCCGATCACACCCAAGGGCGCGGTGAGGAATACCAGGAAGGCCTGGGCCAGGTTCTGCAACTGCAGCATCAGCAGCACGAAGGTCGCGACCAGTACCAGGGGAATCCAGACGAATATGGATTTCTGTGCGGTCCAGGCGTCTTCCTTGGCGGCACCGGTCTCCATGAAATAGCCGGGCGGCAGTTCGGCCTGAAGGGCTGCCAACTGTGGAATGATCTCGCTCGCCACATCCGGTGCCTGCACGCCGTCGACGATGTCAGCCCGTATTGAGATGGCCGGATAGCGGTCGCGCCGCCAGCGGATGCCGTCCTCGAACATCGTTTCCAGTTGGGCCAACTGGGAGAGCGGCACGGCTCTGCCGTTGCCGGTCTGAATCGAAACATCGGGCAACTCGGCCGCCGAGGCGCGTTGCTGCGGCTGCGAGCGCCAGACGATGTCGATGATCTCGTTGCCCTCCCGGAACTGCCCTACCGGTAGCCCCGAATAATGGCCGCGCAGGGCCTGAGCCAGACTCAAGGAACTGACCCCCAGTGCCCGCGCCTTGTCCTGATCCAGCTTCAGACGCAGTGATGGCAGGCGTTCGTCCCAGTCATCGTTCACGTCCACCGTGTGCGGATTGGCCCGGACAACACCCTTGACCCGATCGGCAATCCGCCGCACCTCGGCAGGTTTTTCGCCTAGCACCCGGAACAGCACCGGGTATTCCTGGGGCGGGCCTACGTCCAGGCGCATGACGCGGCCACGCAGTTGTGGAAAATCCGTCTGGAACAACTCCCGCAAGCGGTGCAGCACCCGTTCGCGCGCGGCTTTGTCGCGGGTCATGACCATGGTCTGGGCCAGGTTGGAATGATTCAACTGCTGCGTGATTAGCAGGAAGAAGCGCGGGCTACCGCCGCCCACATAGGTGGCGTAGTGGACCACATCGTCGTCCTTGGCGAGGACGGCTTCCAGATCACGGGCGGCGGCCTCGGTTTCGGCGAAGGAACTGCCTTCCGGCAGCCACAGGTCCACCATGAGTTCCGGCCGGCTCGACAGCGGAAAGAACTGCTGAGGCACCCGGCTCATGGCGACGATACCGAGACCGAAGAGCGCGACCGTCAGGGCGATTACCGCGCTGCGGTGATCGACACACCAGCGCACCGAGCGCCGCAGCCGCCTGTAGAAGGGCGTGTCGAAATGCTCGCCGCTCGCTTCACCATCCGCTTGACCCTTGAGCATCCAGTAGCCCAGATAAGGTGTGAAGATCACCGCACCGACCCACGACAGCAGCAGCGAGATGCCCACTACCTGAAAGATCGCCACCGTGTACTCGCCCGCCGACGAGCGGGCCAGCCCCACCGGCAGGAAGCCGGCGATGGTGATGAGGGTGCCGGTCAGCATGGGAAAGGCGGTGGCGCCATAGGCGTAGGTGGCGGCCCGGACGCGGTCCCAACCTTCGTCCAGCTTGCGGGCCATCATTTCGATGGCGATCATGGCATCGTCCACCAACAGCCCCAGCGCAAGGATCAGGGCACCCAGGGAGATTCGGTGCAGATTGATACCGAAGACCAGCATGCACAGCAGGGTTCCCGCCAGCACCAGGGGCACGGTCAGTGCCACCACGGAGCCGGCCCGCCAGCCGAGACTCAGGAAGCTCACCAGCAGCACCGTTCCCAGGGCCTCGAAGAAGGTCTGCAGGAACTCGCCGATGGCCAGCTTCACCACCTTGGGTTGGTCAGCCACCTGCTCGATGGTGGCGCCAACCGGCAGTTCGGCCTGGATGCGGTCCATCTCCGCCTGGAGCGCCTTGCCCATGGCCAGCACGTCGCCGGTCTTGTCCATGGTGATGCCCAGCCCGACCACGTCCTTGCCATTGAAGCGCATCTTGAATTCTGCCGGCTCTTCATAACCCCGCCGCACCGTCGCCACATCAGCAATCCTGATGGACGTGCCGTTGACCCGGACGGCCAGGTTTGCCACCTCGTCCACCGAGGCCAGACTTCCGGTGATCCGGATGGGCAGGTTGCGTCTGGGTTCCTCCACTTGGCCCGTGGATGCCAGGGTGTTTTGGCCGCGCAAGGCCTCGCCGATCTGCGCGGTGCTGAAGCCCAGCTTGGCGAGCTTCTTGTCGGAGAATTCCACGAAGATCTTCTCGTCCTGAGTGCCTATGAGATCGACTTTTTCCACATCCGGTACCCGGAGGAAGCGCTGGCGGGCCGATTCCGCCAAGTCCTTCAGCTCGGCGTAGCCGAAACCTTCGCCGGAAAAGGCATAGATGACGCTGTAGGTGTCGCCGAATTCGTCGTTGAAGAAGGGTCCGATGACGCCCGGCGGTAGCCTAAGGCCGATATCGCCGACCTTTTTCCGCGCCTGATACCAGAGATCCGGGATTTCATCGGCCGGAATGTCCTCGCGGGCATTGATGAAGATCACCGATTCGCCCGGCTTGGAATAGCTGCGCAGGTAATCCAGATCCGGCAGTTCCTGCAGCTTCTTCTCCAAGCGGTCGGTGATCTGCTCCTCCACCTCGGCGGCGGTGGCTCCGGGATAAAGGGTCTTGACCACCATGACGCGGAAGGTGAACTGGGGATCTTCGCCCTGGCCGATGAGGAAATAGGCCACGACGCCACCGAGGACGAGCAGGACCATCAGCATTCCGGTGAAGGCGCGGTGCCGCAGCGCCCAGGCGGTGAGATTGAAACCGTTCATGGCCGCCCTCCTTCGGCAGCGAGTACCCGCACGGCCTGGCCTTCGATGAGCCGCTGCACACCCGCGCTGACGATGGTTTGGCCGGGCGCGACGCCGGCCACCTCGATGTGTTCGCCATCCAAGGCCCGCCCCAGCGTCACGGGAACGGATCTGACGGTGTCGGCATCGAGCAGCCAGATCTTGGGCTGCTTCGGATCTTGATGGGTGGTGAAGACGGCCGAGCGAGGAATGACCGGAACAGTGGGCTCGGTGGTCGTCAGCCAGACCGTGGCCGTCATGCCCAGCAGCGCCTGATCACGGCCATCCAGCAGTGCCGCTTTCACGCGGTACGTGCGCGTCGCGGGATCGGCGGCGGGCGCCACTTCGCGGACGCTCCCGCGAAATCGCCGCTCGCCCTGGGACCACAGCGAAACCTCGACCGCCTGACCCGGCGTGACATCGCCGATACTCTGCTCGGGGACATGGACAGTCACTTCCTTTTCATCGAGTTGGGCCAGCCGCGCCACCGACTGCCCCGCAGCGATCACGTCGCCCGCCTCGACGCTGAAACCGGAGATGACACCATCGCGTTCGGCTGTCAACTCGGAATAACGAAGCTGGTTCGCGGTCTGCTCCAGCTGTGCTGACAGGGCAGCCACACGCTCCTTCGCGCCGGTGTAGGCGGTCTGGCGCCGGTCGAATTCCGGCGGGGCGATGATGTTCTGGTCCAGCAATTCCCGGTAACGAGCCAGATCGGCACGAGAGAACTCGCATTCGGCCCTGGCGGCGGTGAGTTGGGCCTTCAGGTTCTGAGTGGCCAGCCGGTAATCATTGGCGTCCAGGCGGGCGATGACTTGCCCCTTGCGGACCCGGTCGCCCACCTCCACAAGCCGGGTGACCACTTTCCCGGCAACGCGGAACGCCAGCGCGGTTTCCCTGCGGGCGGTGACCTCACCTGCGAAGCCGGCTGTGGGGTGGGCAGCGGCTTCCCCCACGCGGATGACGCGCACCGGGCGGGGCGGGGCAGGGTTTTCTGGCGGCGTCGAGCAGCCGGCCAGCCCCAGGATTCCCAAGAGGATGGGAATAGATGAGTACCGGAACGTCCGTGCCGGGCGGGGAGTGGAATTGGATTTGATCATGGCGACACCATTAACTATACTGGACCGTAAAGTAAGTCTACATAACTTTACTGGACGGTCAAGTAATTTATGAACAATTCATCACAACCCAAGCAGGGTCGGCCCCGTGATCCGGAGCGCATGCGTCGGGTCCTCGAGGTGGCGGAGCAACTCTTTCTGGAACAGGGATTCGAGCGGACCAGCGTGGAAGCGATTGCCAAGGCGTCGGGGGTGTCGAAGATGACGATCTACTCCTACTTCCCCACCAAGAAGGCGCTGTTCGAGGCCACGATTGGCAAGCGTATCGATGCCGCGTTCGATTTCGGGAGCGATGTAAGCCTGCCCTGTGGCGAGCCACGCAAAGCATTGACCCTCGTCGGCCGCCATTTCCTGGCGCTGATTCGGGCTGAGGACGTCATCCGCAAGCAGCGCGTCCTCTTTGCAGAGGCCGGCGTGCAGCCTGACGCCTGCGGCGCCTTCTTCCATCAGGGACCGCTCAACATCGTCGCCCGCGTGCGGGACTTCCTGGACGGCGCCGTGGCGGCTGGTAGCCTGCAGGCCCACGATACCGAGACCGGAGCAGACCAGTTCCTCTCATTGTTTCTCGGCGCCGCTCACATTAAGGCCATGCTGGGGCTTGGCAAGCCGACGCCCGAAGAGGACGAGCATCTCTTGGAGCGGAACGTGGACATGTTCATGAGGGCTTACGGAAGAGACTGAAGATTTCGAAAAGGGCTATGTGTGATCGTTTGCACTCATCCGAGCCTCCCCGGGTAATTGTCCGGCGTTGGCGAGTCTCACCCGACGCTTCAAACATCTGAGCTTATTGGACTTCAATCACGGCCCCGGTCTCCTCCTGAAGCGCCTCAAAGGCGGAGCTAGTCCTTCTCCGGAAAGCCTTGCTGCTGGAACGCCTTTTTGATGAAGGACAAGGCAGCCTCCATGTCACGCCGCACAGTTGTCAGACGTTTGACCGCTGACAATTCAACGAGGCCAACACACTGGGGGTAAAACAAGCTGATCATGAAATACCCACAGACTTGCATTATGAAAGCTGTGCTGATAACGTTACTTTCACAATGCAACGAACTAGTTTTAAAGACATGGAATGTCCGGCCGCCCGGGCGCTGGAACGCGTCGGTGAATGGTGGAGCATCCTGATCCTCCGGGATGCCTTCCATGGCCTTTCGCGCTTCGACGAATTCCAGGCGAGCCTTGGCATCGCGCCAAACATCCTGACGCGTCGGCTGAAGCATTTGACCGAAAACGGTTTGCTCGAACGCCTCCGGTACAACGAACGCCCGCCGCGCTACGAATACAGGCTGACGGCCCAGGGCCGCGACTTTTTTCCAGTGCTGGCGGCGCTGCTCGCCTGGGGAAACCGGCATCTGACCCCAGAGGGCATTTCGGTGCAGCTGGCGGATCGAGACTCAGGTCAAGTGCTGGAACCGATTCTGGTCGACCGGAGCACCGGAAGGCCGATCACGCCGGACAACGTAAGGCTGCATCCGGGGCCGGCGGCCAGCGCTCAGGTCCACGCTCGGGCGGCGCGCATCCATGGGCGCTACGCCCGCGCATCTTTGCCGGATGAGGAGAAGGAATCATGAAGCCGCGCCGTATCGTGGTCACTGGGTTGGGCCTGGTTTCACCCTTGGGCTGCGGGGTGGACATCGTCTGGTCGCGCCTGATCGCCGGGCGGTCTGGTCTCAGGGTCCTTCCCGATGAAATGGTCGCCGATCTGCCCGCCAAGGTGGGGGGCGTGGTGCCGACCCAGGCGGAAGACCCGGAGGCAGGCTTTGATCCCGATGTCGCCGCCGCGCCCAAGGATCAACGCAAGATGGACCGTTTCATCCTGTTTGCCTTGGCGGCGGCGGAAGAAGCCATCACCCAGGCGGGCTGGCGGCCCGTCGATGCCCTTGCGCGCGAACGAACCGCCACCATCATCGCCTCCGGCATTGGCGGCTTCCCGGCCATTGTCAACGCCGTGCGCACTACGGACTCACGCGGCGTGCAGCGCCTGTCGCCTTTCACGATCCCGTCTTTTCTCGTCAACATGGCCGCCGGCCATGTGTCCATTCGCCATGGCTTAAAGGGGCCTCTGGGAGCTCCGGTGACCGCCTGCGCGGCGGGCGTACAAGCCGTCGGCGACGCCGCGCGGTTGATTCGCTGCGGCGAAGCGGACATCGCCTTGTGCGGCGGCGCGGAAGCCTGCATCGACAAGGTCAGCCTGGGTGGATTTGCGGCCGCCCGAGCGCTGTCCACCGCCTTCAACGACGAGCCGGAACAAGCATCCCGGCCATTCGACAGTGCGCGCGACGGATTCGTGATGGGGGAAGGTGCCGGTCTGCTGGTGATCGAGGCGCTGGAGCACGCACGTGCACGAGGAGCCAAGCCTATTGCCGAAATCCTGGGCTACGGCACCAGTGCCGATGCCTATCACCTGACCGCCGGTCCCGAGGATGGCAGCGGCGCGCGGCGTGCCATGCAGACCGCCTTGGAACAGGCGGGCCTCGCCGCAGCGGATGTGCAGCATCTGAACGCCCATGCCACCTCCACGCCGCTGGGTGACCGCGGGGAACTGGAGGCCATCAAGGGCCTGTTTGGCCGGGAAGGGCGCATCGCGGTGAGTTCGACCAAGTCGGCCACTGGCCATCTGCTGGGTGCGGCCGGTGGCATCGAGGCCATTTTTACGGTGCTGGCCCTGCGCGACCAGATCGTGCCCGCCACGCTGAATCTGAAAAATCCCGATCCGGCCGGCAACGGCGTGGACCTCGTCAGTGGTGCGGCCAGACCCAAGGCCATCGAGCATGCCTTATCCAACGGCTTCGGCTTCGGCGGGGTGAACGCCAGTCTCGTCTTCCGGCGCTGGCAGGACTGAAGGTACGGCCATGGCTGCCCCGAATTGCCGTGGGGCGCCGATTCCGTTGACCTTCCACCCCTGGGCGGTGAGGTTGGCGAGCTTGTCCATGAAACTGTATTCGACGCCGCGCACACGGTCGGCTCGTTGCCGATGGGTATTGCAGGAGCTAGGAGTGCACTTCGAAGCGATACCCGTGAGACTCTCCCAGGGCGACACACGCTTCCTGAAACTGAATCCTTATGGACGCGTCCCAGTGCTGGTCGATGGCGATTTGGTGTTGTCGGCGTCTGTCGCTATCTGCCTATAGCTGGCGGAGAAATATGCGGATCGGGGCTTTATTCCGACGCCGGGGACTGCCCAACGTGCTACGCATGACCAGTGACGCCTGTTCCGCTCGACCGAACTGGAGCAACCCCTGTGGCAAATTCGCCGGCATACGGCGCTGTATCGGGTTGAAGAGCGGCTACCCACTTAAGTCGCCTTCGCCCGGGATAACTTTCACCTGCAGTAGGAAAGGTTTTGAATGAGGTGTTGCGAGACAAGGTCCATCTGACGGGCTCTCGTTTCAGCGACACAGACCTTTCGACCGGGAGTCCGCCCGCCCCTATGGCCCATTTAGGGCGACGTTACAAGCGCAGGGCACGCCCATTGGACCGACGAAGTTTCCTCATCGCCGCCCACGCGCTCGGATTACGCGCAGTTCTGGTGACCAAAAACACCCGCGAGTTTCAGCGGGTAACTGGGCTCAGCTTGCAAGACTGGTCAGTAATCCCTGATAAAGGCAACCTTCCGAGTTCGCGCCTTCGATCCTAACTGCCCCAGCAACTCACGAACGTCTGCTCTCCCAAAATTCGGATGACGCGTACATGCCCTAACCAGCTTGTAGGTCCAAACAGAACCGGCCCCGAAAAATCGGACAGCCGCTGAAGTGAAGTCTCTGTTCTAATCACCGCCCCCGCGAGAGGGCAGATCCTGAGCCCAGAAGATGAAACGAAAGAGAAGGAATCGCTCGGCGGCCTTCAAGGCCAAGGTGGCCCTGGCGACGATCAAAAGCGACAAGACCCTGACCGAGTTAGCGGAACAATTCGAGGTTCACGGTGAATGTCTGCATATCGGGACTGCCGAACAGCGGCTAAGGTCGATGCAGCGGCGTATTCAGCAAGGACGGCAGTAATGCGAACTTCACCGGCCGTCCCGGCGCGGAATGGCCGTAATGCTCCAGGTCGCGGACAGCTTTACACAGCTAGGATCTCATGAGCCCGGCGTTGTGGCTTGGCGCCTTTAAAAGCCCCGCAAAGACCTTTCGTGAGCACTTTCAGGTGATCATCAACGCTTACAAGCAGGGTATTTCCAATGCCGCCGCTGAGTCGATCAACAGCCAGATTTAAGCGGCCATTGCCCGCGCTCGAGGCTATCGCAATCTGGAAAACCTGCTGAATGTGATTTACCCCGATGTCGGCAAACTCGCCCATTTGCTCGCTTCACCCTATGTCCCGGCAACACCACCAACATGAAACCCGATTCCACACCAATTGGCGTAGACCCCAGTTTAATGCGGATCCCATGCCGGCGTGCCATTTGGATTATTGTTCCATGCATCGGGCCCTCCCCAATATCCCCACGGCGTCATGGTTCCCCAACCGGACTGCTGGTCTTCACTCAACTCGTGGGCGATCATCGCCTGATCGGATAGTTGGCGATCAACGGCCAGTTGCTGCAACTTCTGAAATTCAATATCGCGACCCACATAGAGGCAGGCGCAGGTATCCGGATCGGCGTAGATGTAGAAAACGCCCTCAGGCCGCTCTATCCGGGTGATAGCTTCAGGAGCCAGCGTATTCATCATGTCCTGAGTCTCCTTGGTGTCCGCGATCACGATCTTGAATCCGGCATCCAGCAGATGTTGTTCTTCGATGCGGTTTTCGGAATCCTTGATTTCCGAGTTGATGGAACTGCAACCGGTGAACAAGAGCGGCGCTAGAAGGCTGAGGGCGGCGATTGATTTCATGCGTCTGTCGGGTGTTGGCCAGCGGGCTGGACAGGATCTTGTAGAGAATGGGTTGAAGCAAGCCTTTTTTGCTTCAGCTGTCGCGACTCAACAACTCGGTCCGGGTCAGCGCCTTTTGAGCGTCGGCGATACGCTTCTCCATGTCCAGGTGCCATCGTTCCCACTCCTCGACGCCATTGCGGCTGCCAGACATGGGTCGCATCGGGAATCCGTCTGCCATGAGGGTTTCCAGTGCCTCCGTCAGCCGGCGTAGCTCCGTCCGCAGTAAATGGATGGCTTCGATTTCGCCCAAAGGCTCATTTCTATCGTTCATTGACTTGGAAGCTGTCGTTGCCTGCGCCGTAATGGCTGAGTCGGGCCTATCGCATTGCAGGAATTGCGGCATCGCAATCTGCGCATGTCGCAGCGCCGTGGTAGCTGTGATGCCAGTGGAAAAATGGACACACCTGTACCGTCGCGCCTGAAGTCGTCGGCGTATCCGATTGCGCCGGGTGGAAGCAACAGCGCACGGAATGGCACCTGATCCGGCCGATTCCAGCAAGCGCGTCGTTGCCGCTGCGGAATCTTGCAAAGCTCAGTGCCCGGGAAATGGCGGTATTGCCATCCAATGGGTAGCGCCGAAGTAGGGTTCGGCGTTACGGTCCAGCCAGCGCAGCAAAACCTGGTTCCAAGAAATCAATTCCGCCAGCTCCTCTGACCCCGCCTTGCAGACCAGAATTTCGGTGCCATCCTTGGGTGCCGATGCGATGGGTTGCCACTCACTCACGTCAAATTCTCCGCATGATCCAGGGTTTCGGCTGATCTTACCATAGGGGCTTTGGATTCTCGGGCCATCGTTGCGCCGATTGATTCAATAGTCCATTCGGTGCTATCGGTGGGCGTGAATGCATTCAGAGACACGGCCATTCCGGTATGCTCCTGTCCCAAGACCGGCAGCAAGCGCGCGGAAAACGAGAATGTCCGACGATGAGTTCTTCGATCAACTTTGGGATACACCGGCGCTGAGGCGGATTGGGGAGCGCTTACGCCGCGACCCTTATATCGCAATTCCCGAGCTGTTGCGGGCGGGCAGGACGGTATGGGAAGTCGCTAAGGCTTTCAAGTCGTGTGCGCTTGTCACCGAATTCGGCGAAGGCTATCTTGTGCCCGAGGTTGAGGTGATTCATGCCGCTGCCAAGAATGGGGCCGATTGGGAAATCGCTGATGTATTCCATACCCGGAATGAGGCCGCGCAGCGGGTTGCCGAGGAAATTTACGCCGAAATCACTCACAAACTGACGCCTGGCATCGATGATTTCGTCGAGGTGGAGACATTTCTTTTCGGATTCGATTCCAGTGGAAATCCTGTTCGGGTAAAACCCCAAATCCATATCATCGTGTTGCCGGATGCGGAGGAGTTGGGGCGCCTGTAAAAGCGCGGGCGAGCATGACCTGAGCGCATTCAGTCCCGTTAAGCCCGAAAGAGGAATACCACTTGTCCGAAGTTGCGGATTCACGCATGCGTGCCGCCGAAGCAAGGCAGGTTCGGTTGGCGCCTCGATCCGAGTCTTCAACAGTCGGGCGCAATGCAAGGGGGGGCAGTGATCTTAACCAGTCAAGATTGATTGCGGAGGGATTGCTCGAGATCGTTGAGCAAAAGATCGATTTGCTCCCGGGTCGTATCCCATCCGCACATGAAGCGCGCCGCCCCGTGGCAAGCGCTGACATGAAGTGGCCAGCCGCGATGGCGGAGTTCATCCACTGCGCGCTCCGGCAATTGAACGAAAACTGCATTGGCCTCTGGCGGAAACCTCGGCTCGACGCCCACCTGGCTCAATCGCTTTGCAAGGTAAGCTGCGCATTCGTTGGCATGGCGGGCGTTGCGGAGCCATGCGCCGCTCTCGATCAGGCCCAGCAAGGGCGCAGCGATCAGGCGCATCTTGGCGGCCATCTGGCCGCTTTGCTTGCAGCGAAACTCAAAGTCACGCGCCAATTCTCGGTCGAAGAAGACGACCGTATCACCGATTCCGCCGCCATTTTTGGAAGCGCCCAGACTCAAGACGTCCACACCGGCTTTCCAAGTTGCCTCGGCGGGACTCGTAGCGAGCGCCGCGACCGCGTTCATCAGGCGCGCACCATCCATATGGACTTTCATGTTCCGCTCCTGGGCTAGCTGGGCGAGCAGGGCGATCTCACATGGCGTGTAGATGGTGCCGACCTCGGTGGACTGGGTGAGGCTTAAGACCGCTGGCTTGGGAAAGCGGAAGTCACCATCATGGCTTGCGAGTTGCTCGACGGCGTCCGGTGTCAGCTTGCCGGACTGGCTCCTGGCGAGCAGCAGGCGCGCGCCTTGCGTGAAGAATCCAGGAGCTCCGCATTCATCGGTCTCTATATGTGACCAGGCATGGCAGATGACGGCTTGATAGGGCCGGCACAAATGCGCCAGCGCCATGCTGTTCGCCGCCGTGCCATTGAAGGCGAAGAAAATCTCCGCATCGTGCTCGAATAGTTCGCGAATGGCGTCCGCGGCGCGCGAAGTCCACTCGTCATTCCCGTATGCGGGCGCGCTGCCGGCATTGGCCCGGACGAAAAATTCCATGGCTTCCGGACATAGCCCGGACCAGTTATCGCTCGCAAATTGGGGGCCTTGATTCATGGGCACACTGCGGATTTGGTGGAGGGGGAAAGTCCTCGGGGCAGTCTGAAACCTTAACATGGCGGGGGTTGAAGTTTGTAGCGCGAGACAGACTTGCGACCATTCCTCTGCCAGCAGATCGGATCGAGCTGGCTGCCGAACTCGGACTGAGGGTCTCACGCATGTAGGCGAGATCGAAAAATTGAAGAAGTGAAATCTGGAGTCTGCCTGAGGGCGACGCGGAGAGCCGGGGATTGATTGCCCGTTTCCCCCGTTTGAAATCAAAGCTCGCTTGAGGGTCGTCCTTCCCTGGACGAAGCGTGTTCAAGAACGAGTTCTAAATCCGGCGCTGAGTTGCGGCTGGGAAGCGCCCGATTCGATGGAGCGTGCGCCTAAAGACCAGCCATATCGGCTGCGGCATTCAAGGTCGCCTTCGGCTCGTTCTTCTGAGTCGGCGTCACCTGCGCCAGACTGCCCCTGGCGGAAAGATTGCGGGTTTGCTGCACGGTTCCCGGCACCTTCGCGATGCTTCCGCGGGCGGAAAGGTTCTTGATGGCAGGACTTTGAGCATCCAAAGCAACGCTGTTCGCGCCGGATTTCCCTTGGGCCTGGGCGGCACTCAACGGCGCCAGCAGTGCGCAAGCAGTGATAATCGAGACAAGAACGGTACGACCATTACAAGTTGCCATGAACCTTCTCCTTCCAGTGTGTGTTCGATTCGACCTTATGTCCCGAAGGCAACTCGTAATTCAATTCATCAGAATCGCATCGGGGTTGGGTATAGTCTCCATGGTCGGTAACCGATCTTCCGTATCCTATTCACCATCAAAGTTGTGAAGTATTCACAAATTGCCCGATGGCAGCTCCCTGGCTCCGAATGTCTGCCATATCCTCCGTATGGTTACCAGAAAGCCGATCGAGGCTCTGAAACCGAGTCAGCAGATGCTTACATAATTGCACTATTAGGTTGCATGGCGCACTATTAGGGGGCGTCTCAGATTCTAATTGAGTGTGGGTTTGAATTGCTCCGTTATTCCCCTACAATGGCGCCTCCTCAATAACTGAGTCATTTCAATGCATGCAATCCAAAATCTGGTTACCTATCCCCAATCGATAGAGTTGGGGTTTAATGGCACGAGCGGTTATACAATTACAAATAATCGTCTTATCTTGAATACTGGGGAAATTTTCAGTAATCGCCCATCGGGAAATCTCAGCGGGACCCTGTCCCTCGAGCTTTGGGCCTTGAATGAACCCTATCGGGGCTTGGATTTTTGCGGAATCCCCTTGGCGGGAATAGCCATCGGCGAATTGCGGGGCCAGCACGTCATTGGCCCAAGCACGTGGGACCTGGCATTCCAGGAACCACCCGCAGGTTCCTGGCAGCTCACCTTGATGCTGCGGGAATGGAACGGAAGCGCTTTTGAGACCCGCGACTTTGTGAATTTCGCGCTCCCCTACAGAACCGATTCTCGCCCTGGGCAAGCGGTATACGGCAATCAGGCGGTGACCCATGTCAGCTTCGTGGAGCAGACGAAGTCCGCCAACTTTGACGCCCAAACGGGACATTGGATCAGCAACGAGTCCCTCATTCAGTCCCATGGCACCAGACCTGTGCCGGGTGACTTGCTTCTGCAAGGCAACTGTGGCTATGACCTGCAGAACAACCGAATTTCCATGAATGTTGGCGAAATTGTCAGCCGACGTCAGTCGGGCAATATCAGTGGAACCTTGTCATTGGAATTGTGGGCCCTTCATCAGCCCTATCAAGGTGGCTACTTTGAGGGCTTTGCCTTGGCTGGGGTTAGCATCGGGCAGGTTCACGGTCAGCAGTTCGTGCAGGATCTTAACGTTCAGGCAGATTTTCACGAAGCTCCCGAGGGTACCTGGTATCTAAGCCTGATGCTGCGTGAGTGGGACGGTAGTGCTTACATTACGCAGGATGCCATCAACTTTGCTGCCCCTTATGTCGTGAAGCAGAAGGGCATTGCGGTGCGCGGCGATCAGGACAATGTCATCACAGTCAATTTCGGGGACGGCAAAAGGTCACCGGCCCAAGTCAGCGAGCCCAGCCCGGTGGAAAGCGCCAGCACGGTCACTGGTGCGTCCATCAATCAAGTGACACTGGATGAATTGGCATCCTTGAAAGGCGTGCCCAGAAAGACAGCAGAAAGCATCATCGCCGCAAGGCCGTTTTCGACGTTTGAAGATGTCTCGAAGGTCAAAGGCGTCGGGCCCAAATTCTTGAAATTGCTGCGTGAGCTGTTTTCGCTCTGAGCGGGGAAATCCGGAGAAAGGGCTTCGATGCAGCCTTTTCTCCGTCACACGCTTACCGCTCACCGCCGGGATGCCTTGCCAACTCCTGCAACCGACTGAGCAGAAACCGTCGCTCCGGTTCCTGCCTGGCGAGTTCGAGGGCACGCTCGTAGGCCTCACGCGCGGCGGCAATTCTGCCCAGTCGCCGGCATAGGTCGGCCCTGGCGGCGTGAGCGAGGTGATAGTTTGCCAATTCGCCCTGTGCCAGGAGGTCGTCGACATGAGTAAGGCCGATTGCGGGGCCGTCGCGCATTGCCAACGCCACCGCCCTGTTCAACGCGATGATCGGCGAAGGGTCGATTCGCATCAGTACGTCATATAAACCTACGATTTGGGGCCAATCGGTATCGCCGCTGCTTGGCGCTTCCGCGTGCACGGCGGCGATGGCGGCTTGAAGCGTGTAAGGCCCGAAGCGGGGTGAGTTCAGTGCTTGTTCCAGCAAAGCGATGCCTTCGGCAATTTTGGCGGAGTCCCATAGGAGGCGATCCTGCCGTTCCAAAAGGATCAGTTCACCGTTAGGCGCAGTCCGGGCCTGACGACGGGATTCATGCAGCAGCATCAGCGCCAGCAAACCCAAGACTTCCGCTTCCGGCATGAGTTGGACGATCAAGCGGCCGAGCCGAATCGCTTCATCGGAAAGATCGCCTCGGGTCAAGGAGTTTCCAAATGAGGCGGAATAGCCTTCGTTATAGACCAGATACACCACGCGCAGAACCGCATCCAGCCGCTCGGGCAGTTCCTCCCGAGCCGGGACCTGATAGGGAATGCGCGCGTCGCGGATTTTGGCCTTGGCGCGCACGATGCGCTGGGCCATGGTTGGCACTGCCGCGAGGTAGGCGCGGGCGATCTCTTCGGTGGTAAGTCCGCACACTTCACGCAAGGTGAGGGCGATGCGAGCGTCGGGCGCCAGGGCAGGGTGGCAGCAAGTAAAGATCAGACGCAGTCGGTCGTCTTCCACATCGTTATCCATCCACGCAGTCTCCTGCTCGCTGCGTGGATCGATAGTGTCGGCTGCATCATCCAATGGCTCAAATCGGGCCCGGCGTCGCAGGGCATCGATGGCTTTGAACCGACCCGTCGAGACCAGCCAGGCCCGAGGCTGGCAGGGGATCCCCTGACTGGGCCATTGCTCCAATGCTGCGCGGAAGGCGTCATGCAGGGCTTCCTCGGCCAGGTCGAAATAGCCCAGCAACCGGACCAGGGTAGCGAAGACGCGGCGAGATTCTGTCCGGTAGATGGCGGCTACCACCTCCGCGATATCCTGCTTCCCTTTTTGTTCCATGGAAAGCTCGCTATGGCTGGCTAGGGCCGCTCGCAGGCATATTGCAATGCGGCGATGTCCAGTTTGGTCATGCCCAACATGGCTCGCATGACGCGTTGTGATTTGGCCGAGTCCGGGTCGTTCAACAGATGGCCTAGCACCGATGGCACGATCTGCCAGGACACACCGAAGCGGTCGGTCAGCCAACCGCATTGGACAGGCTTGCCGCCGGCGGAGAGCTTTTCCCAGAGTTCGTCCACCTCGTCCTGTGTGGCGCAATTGACAACAAAGGAAATGGCGGGGCTGAACGCGTAATGGGGGCCGCCGTTGAGGGCGACGAACTCCTGGTCTTCGAGTTCGAAGGTGCAGGTCATGACCGAACCTTCAGGTCCTGGACCGGCAGCCCCGTAGCGTGTGATGGAGCCTACGCGCGAGTTCTTGAATACCGAGACATAGAAGTGCATGGCTTCCTCGGCCTGGGTGTCGAACCAGAGAAAGGGCGTGATTCTTTGCGTCATGAGGTGGAACTCCGGTGGCTTGATCCCTGAATTCCGCCATAGCGGCTCTCCAGCCGGAGTGTTTCCTCGATGGGGCGTACCTCAATGCTGCCGATACGCGCCGAGGGCCATTTCAATGCCATCTGGATCGCGTCGTTCATATCGGTTGCCTCGATCAAAAAGAAGCCGCCCAAAGTCTCTTTGGTTTCTGCGAACGGGCCGTCCGTTATCATGGCTTTGCCATTCCGGACCCGCGCCGTCGCCGCGGTTCGGACGCTTTGAAGGGCGTTTGCCGCAATCAGGCGGCCATTGCCGCGGAGTGTTTCCACGTAATCCAGCGTTTCACGGCGCAAGGCATCCCATTCTTCGGGATTCAGAGCATCGAGGGTGGCTTCCGATTCGTACGCCAGGCATAAATATTTCATCTCATCGCTCCCTCATGGCATTTCGGCGACGGATTTGAGTTGCGCCAGTCCCGCCTCGAAGTCCTTTCCGCACATCTTGTCCATGCTGAAGAAGGTGGTCATCACTTTTGAAAGGTAAGGCATGGGACCGAACATGGCCCAGACGACGCGAGTCTCTCCGGCTTGTTCGTCGAAGCTGAATTCTGACGTGTTGCGAGCTTTCATGGGTTTGAAGAAGTCCAGTTGGATCGCGATCTTGGTCGGTCGCGAGCTCTCTATGATTTCCATGCGGCCCATGCCGACCTGCTTATTACCTTCCCAGGCATAGCTGGCACCTATGCCGCTGGCGACATGGCTGAATGTTCGCTTCATGGCCGGATCCTTTTTTTCCCAGGGCGACCAATGGCTCCAGGCGTGGAGGTCGTTGACCAGATCGTAGATCCGATCGGCCGGCGCCTTTATCCGGGTGCTGCGTTCGATGCGGAAGCTGTCGGGCTTGGTGGCCGCATAGATGAGCAAGGTGGCGAGGGCTATTGCGAGGATGGACATAAATTCGATCATGGGTTTGCTCCCTTATCAGTTTCGATTGGCTTACGGTTTTCAGGCTTCGTCACGCCGAAGCGGAAACCGGTATGCAATAAGATTCCTCCTGCAGTTTTGAGTTGGGTATTCAGTTTCCCCGGGACCTGGCCCGGTCTTCCGCCGCGACGCGCAGCCGCGCTTCTTGTTCCCGAAGTTCTGGCGTAAGTTCGGAGCCGAAATCCTCCATCTCGAACAGTGGACGAATTTCGATTTCCGCATCACCCAGCAAGGGCTTGGGACAGCGTCGGACCCAAGCGATGGCTTCCTCAAGCGACCGACACTCCCAGAGCCAGAAGCCGCACACCAATTGGCGGGTTTCGCGAAAGGGCCCGGGAACCACGGTTTGCCCGTCGCCGGTAAACAACACGCGAGCGCCCCGGCTGCTGGGTGTAAGCCCGTCGCCTCCGAGCATGATGCCGGCTTTTGCCAGTTCCTCGTTGAAACGGCCCATCTCCGTCAGCATGGCCTCGCTTGGCATCACCCCGGCTTCGGTGTTTTCATCGGCCTTGATCAGAATCATGAATCGCATGGCAGTAACCTCGCATTTGCGTGTTGTCATGGTGTGCGGCTCGGCGCCGCGCGACAAGTAGTCGATTTACCGCCAGCCAAATCGACAGCTGGGACGCATTGCGTTCGACCTTATCCTTCGCTCGGGGCGTTCAATCGGCGTACCGGCCTTATTTCAACGCAGCCCACACGGGCTGGGGGAATCCCGGCGGCAATTCGGATGGCTTCGTCCAGATCGAGGGCTTCGATCAGATAGAATCCGGCCAACTGTTCCTTGGTTTCGGCAAAGGGGCCATCGTTGATGGACAACTTGCCACTCCTGAGCCTCACCGTCGTTGCCGTTTGTACCGACTCCAGGGCCTCACCGCCGATCAAGTGCCCGCTCTCACGCAAGGATTGCGCATAGGCAAGACATTCAATGTCTTGAGGGCTTTCCGGCAGGGTGTGCAATTTTTCCTCTTCGCTGTAGACGAGACACAGATATTTCATCGGGTTCTCCACACTGTGTTCGGGTTGCCATCTGCTCATTAGTCGAATGGAGTTGGGCCAATTCGACACCGGATTCGATCTGCCTGAGGATGCGCTACAGGAAAGTTCGGTGGACGCTTGGCGGATGAGCCGTGAATGGCTTGACGCCTCACGACCTGCAGCGGATCATGCGGCCAAATGGAAGTAAATACCATAGAAAATTCAGCCCTTTGGCACGTCCTGGTGGCCGGGGTGAGGCACCCGATCTTTACGCTCGGATCTCAGGCTGTGAGCCTGGCGTGGCTTTTCGAAGTGATCCTGCTGTTTGCGGTGGTCGTTTTGGCCGCGAAATCCTCAAAGCGGGTCATGCAGCGCCGCATCCTGACCCGCTTCGGAATGAGCGAGGGCAATCGCGAAGTTCTTTCGAGCCTCATGGGCTTCGCCATCGGCTTGCTGGGAGGCGGACTTCTGCTGCAGGCTCTCGGGCTCAATCTGGACAGCCTGGCCCTGGTTCTGGGCGGGCTGGGCGTCGGGGTTGGTTTCGGTCTGCAGGATCTGACCAAGAATCTGATCAGCGGAATCATGTTGCTTGGCGAACGCAAGCTCAAGGTGGGCGACTTGGTCGAATTCAACGGCAAGATCGGCTTCATTCAGGAAATCGCGATTCGATCCACGGTGATCCGCACCTTGCGCGGCTCGGAGCTCATTGTGCCCAATTCCGAATTGACGAACGCCTTGATGGAGAACTGGAGCTACACCAATCGCCAGGGGAGGATCGATCTTCCCGTTCAGGTGCGGGCTGACGTCAATCCGGTTTGGGTGACCGAAGTGCTTCTGGATATTGCGTACCGCGAAAGGCATGTGCTCGCGGAGCCTGCGCCCAAGGTGTTGCTGGATCGCTTTGGCGCCGATTTGCTGGAGTTCCAATTGCAAGTTTGGGTCGATGGCATCGACCAGGCCGCCGCTATCAAGAGCTCACTCAACTTCAGCATCGAGTACGGCTTTCGCCAGAGCGGTATATCGCTGCAAGGGCAGACGGCTGGTTTATCCAGAGCAGGGAATACCGGGGCTGACACTCGGTTCCCGGATTCTGCCGGTGGCGAGCGTGGCCTGCTCCATCGTCTCAAGGAATTGCCCTATTGTCAGTCGTTTGATGAGCTGCAGTTGCGCCAGTTCATCGAACTGGGCTATCGCAAAACGCTGGCGCAGGGCGAAATCTTGGTGAGGCAGGGCTCGATGGAACACGCGTTTTGCCTTGTGCTGGCGGGATCGGTCGATGCCATCTTCGAAAACGCACGCATCAGCCGCCGCCTTTTCACGTTTGGGGTGGGCGATTACTTCGGCGAGCTCCCCTTATTGCTGAATATCCCTTACCCGACAACGATGCGGGCGGTTGGTGAAACCGTGCTGTTCGTCATCGGACGTCAGGGATTCAACAAACTACTGCAGACCTATCCGGGGTTGGAGCGCGAAATAGCGGAGGAAGTTATGAAGCGGCAGGAACGTATCCAGGTCTGTCAGCAGGGACTAAGGGAACAGGGTTTGCTGGAATCGGACGAGCCGGAAAACCCCGTCGCCTGGCTTCGCAGGCGCCTCATGCGCTTGTTTGCCTGAATCGAACTGCCCACGCTCCCGAGCGGTTTCGGAGGCGCTGCGCGCCGAAGGATTTTGGGAAATGACCAGCTAGACCTGACGAGATGCTGATCGCCTCAAGCAATCTGGTTGGCCAGATAGACCGCGGCTACGTCGCCGATGATTCTTAGTCGAGCGGCCCTGGAATGGGGTTGACTGGATCAGGCTCCCCGGGGGCGGATGCTACCTGTACCCAAGCGGCGTATTCGGTTCCTAACTCATGGTGGGGCGGAACGGCTCCTTGCCGAGTTTCCACTGCATCTGGCGGATATGGCTCGGTTCAGTCTGGAGCCAGGACTTCGGTGGGCGAATGTGATGTACCTTGAATGGACACAGGTTGATGTGATGAGGCGTTGTGTATGGATTCATCCAGATCAAGCGAAAGCCCGTAAAGCCATCGCTGTGAAGGGTGTATTCGTCATCCGTAGTCAGTTTGGCAAGTGTCAGATGCACGTTCTCAGATATAAGCGAAAGCCGTTTACGGTGGAACACCATGGCTTGGCGGCAAGCATTGAAGCGGGTGGGCATTCAGGACTTCCGCTGATACGATTTGAGGCATACCTGGCCTTCATGGCACGGACAGGCCGGAACGCCTCCTAACGTATTGCAGGAGCTTGGCTGATGGGAATTCGACGAAATGGTTAGGCGCTACGCGCATATGAGCGGCGAACACCTCTCGGGATACGCCAGGAGCATGACGGAAGGCCTTAGGTCCGTGGCTACGAATCGGCTACGGTCAGAAGGCTTAGGAGAGTAGAATGGAGATTAAGTGTTTGAAATCATGGTGGGTCGTGTGCGACTCGAACGCACGACCATCGCATTAAAAGTGCGGTGCTCTACCGACTGAGCTAACGACCCCAGACCCGTAATCATAATTAAACTCCTGGGTTACCGCAAGCCAAAAGCGCTAACTCACTGCTTCCGGAATGCTATTTCTTAGCCGGTCATTTGCCCCAATGCATTGCTTACCACTCTGATTCCGGTAGGGAAACGCGGAAAAAAATCCAAACGGGACTTCTCCATGCCCGTCAACGCAAACTGACGGGCTTCCGTTGCCGCTGCGGGCTTGCTTCGCGCAAGCCGGCAGTGCCTCCGTCATGCTCTGATCCGCTGCTCAGCCCCTCGTGGTCCTGCCCACAGGGATCCACGGCCTGGAATGCCCGTGGCTGAACACGTCTCCGTTTCGCGTCATTTGGGGTGTATCGCATAGGCACTTTCATTCAGCATGGCAAGCCCTCTCGCCGCGAGGCCCGGATGCTCGGGCAGGACGTCGCGGGTGGCGATCCGCGTGACTTCATGGGTCCTTTCGAACAACTCCCTGACCCTCGCTTCCGGCGTGGAAAACGGCGGACCTTCCATGGTGGCAGGGTCGTATTCCAGGGTGATCAGCAGAATCGGAGCATGTTCGGGCGCGATCTTGCGCAAGTGGTCGACATAGCGCTGCTGCAAGTCTGAAGGCAGGGCAATCAGGGCCGCACGGTCGTACACGGCGTCCACTTCGGGCAAATGATCCGGCTGTACCTGGAAGAAGTCACCACACAGCAATTGAAGGCCATGACTGTGATAACTCAGTAGTCCAGCCATCTGGTCGATCTCGAAGGCAATCGCCTGCTCCTGAAAGAAATCGGTAACCGCGATAGAACTGAGTTCGACACCCACCACACCGACGCCTTGATCGCGCAGCCAGAGCATGTCCAGTGTCTTGCCGCACAGGGGCACGAATACCTGACGCGGCGGAGTTGCTCGGGTAAGGTTTGGCCAATGTTCCACCAGCAGGGCGTTGTATCGGGGCTGGTGAAAGCCGATTTCGTGAAGTTTCCAGCATTCAAGCCAGAATTGAGGATCCATGAGAATTCTGTGCGACTTTAATCATTGAATTTGCCAAATCAACTGACGGCCATATAGCGGCCTGCAGTCCGCGGCAATTGGTCCATTGTATGGCCGATGAAACCGGCGCGCCGCAGTGAAGTGTTAAATGAATGGTCGGGTAATTGGCTACAGCGCAAGCTGTGTCATTACGGTAAAAAGTGTCTAAAGACAGGGTAAGCGCCTGAGAAACTCAAGGATGGGCGCCACCAGGCGATAACGTAAACAGATGGTCCGTGCGGAACCGAACCTGTAAATCCGCACCTGAGCCGACCGGCGGGGAGAGCCCCGCCGAGCCGGTCCGCAAACCAGTTTCCTCCTCTGACGATGACACTATCGTCGCTGAAACGCTCGGCAATCGCATGCAGCCTTGATTGCCGGGCGTTTTTTTCCGTCCGTTACTGAGGCGCACGGCACGTGCTCATCCGGCTTCGCGAGATGCGGCTTGGGGTTCCGTTGCGTCTGTCCTGGATGGGCCGCCGCAGCGCCTCTCCGTCTCGTCACGGATGATCTGAGCCAGGGTTAAAGTGCCGGGACCCGCGCTGTCGCGGTCGGCAAAGATCAGGTAGAGGCTGGCCCAGCGCTCGGCGCCTTCACGCAAGGGGAGGGGCCGCAATGTGCCCGCTTCGATCTCCTCGCGAATGCTGTCCTCCGCATACCAGGCAAAGCCCAGACCCATGCAGGCCGCGCGGATGGATGTGGCTTTGTGGCTCACGGTCAAGCGTTGCTCGTTGAGCCAGCCGGGTGTGCGCGTGCGTTCCCGGCCGGTGTCGCGGACCACCAGGTGACGGTGCTGGCGCAGGTCGTCGAGGGTCAGGGGGCGACCCAGACGATGCAGCGGATGCCCGGGATGGGCCGCCGCGATGAAGCGCATCTGCATCAGCGCGTCACCGACGAAGCCGGGTGGCACCGAGGTGCCGATGGCAAGGTCCACCTGGCCTTCCAGCAGGGCTTCGTCGGTGCCGCCTAGCACGGATTCGATCAGTTCGATGCGAATATCGGAATGCTCCTCGGCAAAGCGGGCGAAACAGTCCAGCAGCAGCCAGGTGGGGAACACGTTTTCCACCGCCAGGCGCAGCTCCGGCTCCCAGCCGGCGGAGAGGCTGGCGGCAGTGCGCTCCAGGCGCAGCGCCTCATCCAGCAGGATCTTGCCCCGTCGGTATAGGACCTGGCCTTCCTCCGTGAGGACCGCGCGCCGGCCCTGTATCCGGAAGACCTGGATACCCAGTAGTCTTTCCAGTTTCTGGACCGCGTAGGTCAGCGTCGACTGGCTTTTGTGCAAGGTCTCGGCAGCCTGGGCGTATCCGCCGGCATCCACGACGGCGATGAGACTGCGCCATTGGTCCAGGGTGATCTTGGGCAGGGTCTGCATAAAGATCGAAGAATTAGATTTAATAAGACGAAAGTTTCTGCTTTTTTATCGAACCAATCAATAGTCAAATGTTGCCACCGACACACCCCGGAGGTTCATCATGCAAACCCTGCTACAAATCAACACCAGCCTGTTTTCGGAACAAGGCCATTCCTCGCTCCTGGCGCAAAGTTTCGTCGATGCCTGGCGCCGTACGCATCCCCAAGGCCAGGTCATTCTGCGCGATCTGGCCCGCAAACCGGTGCCCCATCTGACGGCGGAGCGATTCCAGGCCCTGTTGACGCCGGCGGAATCGCGCAGCGCGGAACAGCAGTCCATCGCCGCGTTTTCCGATGCGCTGATCGAGGAGTTGGAGCGCGCTGACCACATCGTGCTCGGGCTGCCCATGTACAACTTCGGCGTGTCTTCGATCCTGAAGGCTTATTTCGATCATGTGGCGCGGGCCGGCATCACGTTCCGGTATACGGAAAACGGCCCGGTCGGGCTGCTGCGAAATAAGCCGGTCCACGTGCTGGCGACTCGTGGCGGCGCCTACCGAGGAACCGACAAGGATACCCAGACTGCCTATGTGCGGGACTTCCTGGGATTCATCGGCCTTCGCGATATCCATTTCATCTATGCCGAGGGCTTGAATCGGAGTCCGGACACCCAGCAGGCCGCTCTGGCCGCGGCGGAGGCGGAGATCGCCAGGATCGCCGCGTGAGCGCATCGCTGTTACACAGATTGACCAACCCAACCCGGAGTACATCATGAAAGTCGTCGCTGGCTTCGCCTTTTTGCTGCTCGCCGCCGGTTCCGCCTGGGGCGACACCTATACCATTGATCCCAATCATACCCTTCCGGTATTCGAGGTCGGGCATCTGGGTTTCTCGACCCAACGCGGCCGCTTTGAGCAGACGGCCGGGACCATTCACTTGGACTGGGAAAAAAGGACCGGTTCCGTCACCTGGACCATCCAGGCGGATTCCATCGACATGGGGCAGGCCAAATGGAACGAGCACTTGAAGTCGCCAGATTTCTTCAACGTCGCGTCCTTCCCGACCATCACCTACCGCGCCGAGCGTCTGCAATTCCAAGGCGACACCCCGGTGTCCGCCGAGGGCGAGCTGACCTTGCTCGGCGTGGCTCGGCCGGTGAAAGTCTCGATCCTCCGTTTCACCTGTGGCACGCACCCGATCAATCACAAGGAGTTGTGCGCGGCTGATATCGAGGCAACGCTGAAACGCTCCGAATTCGGCATGTCCAAGTACCTACCCGGCGTCAGCGACGCGGTGCGGGTGCTGGTCCCGGTGGAAGCCTATAAAGACTGAAAAGGGTCCTTGGACCTTGGGAGAGTGCCATGAATACACGTACCCTTGCTCGGATCATCCCTTCCGTTGCCGCCTCTGATGGCGCCGGCGTCAAGCTGCGCCGCAGTCTCGGCAATGCCCAGACACTGCGGCATGATCCCTTCCTGATGCTGGACGAGTTCTACTCGGATGACCCGCAGGACTATCTGCGGGGTTTTCCGGCCCATCCGCACCGCGGCTTCGAGACTGTCACCTACATGCTCGACGGACATATGCGGCACGAAGACCACCTGGGCCACCGGGGCGACCTGGGACCTGGCGACGTGCAATGGATGACGGCCGGACGGGGCATCGTGCATTCGGAAATGCCCCAGCAGACGGAAGGCCGTATGCGTGGCTTTCAACTCTGGATCAACCTGCCGGCGAAGGAGAAGATGAGGCCGCCGGCCTACCGCGATATCGCCGCCCGTGAGGTGCCCGTAGTGACTCTCGAGTGCGGCGGCAAGGTGCGCGTTATCGCAGGGACACTGATGCAAGAAGGGCGAATAGCGGAAGGCCCGATTTCGGGCGGCAGCACCAATCCCCTGTACCTCGACGTCGTCCTGCCCGCAGGCGGGCAGTTCATGGCGCCGGTGGAGCCGGAGCACAATGCCTTCATCTATCTGTATGAAGGCGAGGCATGGGTTGGTGACGACCGGCGGGAACTACCAATGCGCGCGGCGGGGCTGCTCTCGGCAGGTGAGCAGGTGCGGGTGGATACCTCGCAGGTGGGGGCGCGTTTTCTTCTGCTGGCGGGTAAGCCCTTGGGCGAGCCCGTGGTTCAGTATGGGCCGTTTGTGATGAACACACGGCAAGAAATCGAGCAGGCCCTCGCGGATTACCGGGATGGGACCCTGACGGCTCCAGCCGGCAGCGGGCCGGAGCAGCGGAGAAGCCGCAATGGCTGAGGCGTAGGGGCAAGCTCGGAAGAGCGTCCCAAGGATGCCGGTCATCTTCATGGGACATGGAAGTCCCATGAACGCGATCGAAGACAATCGGTTCAGCCATGCCTGGACCGCTTTGGGCGCTTCGCTTCCGCGTCCCGAGGCCATCCTCTGCGCTTTCGCGCACTGGGAGACCTGCGGAACGCCAGTGAAGGCGACACCGGCGACAGCTTGCGACTTCCGTGGCTTTCCGAAAGAACTCTACCAATTTCGTTATCCGGCCCCCGGTACGACCGACCTGGCTGAACGAATCGCCCGGCTCGAGCCGGCTGTTTCACATCGCGGACGCGGTTTCGCGCTCAAGGCCAATCTTGCTATGCTATGGCCCCGGCGCGTCACGCGCGATGCCTGCATGGCGCGCCTCGGGGTGAGGGCTTGCAGCAATGCAGGCCTTTTGATTTTTTGGTAGCGCTGGCCAGAAACCCGTCCACCAGTTCTACCCCGTGTCTTGACCATGTCATGAATCGTTTGTTGCAGGCTTTTTGCCTCATGCTCCTCGTCTCCGGGTGCGCTTCGGTTTCAGGTCCCGAGGTCGCGCCTCGGGCACCGAAGGCGCCATCGGACGTCGCGCCCGCGCAGCCCGAATCCGTGCTGGAGGCGCCGGTGGAGCAACCGCGCAGAGTCGAGCGTCTGCGCCGCCCAACCGAGCCGTCGGTGCCCGCTACGCCTGCTGTGGCGGCCCTGGTCCGGGATGCGGAGCTTAGCCGCAGCCGCGGCGATCTGGACAAGGCCGCTTCGTCTCTGGAGCGCGCTATCCGCATTCAGCCGCGCAATCCGGAATTGTGGACGCGCATGGCCGGGCTGCGGCTGGAGCAGAACCAGCCGACTGTCGCCGAAAACCTGGCGAAGAAGTCCAACGTGCTGGCCAAGGGCAACCGCAGCCTGATCCAGAGAAACTGGGCCTTGATCGCACAGGCTCGGCGCAACGCGGGCGACAGTTCCGGCGCCGCGGAAGCGGAAGCCAGGGCAGGGCGGTGACGTCCATCAGCCTGGAGGCGGTTTTTGGGCCCGAGGGCCTGCTGGCTAGAACGGTTCCGGGCTATGTGCCTCGGCAAGGTCAGTTGGACATGGCCAAGGCGGTACAAACTGCCATTGGATCGGGCCGTACCCTCATCGCCGAAGCGGGCACCGGCACGGGCAAGACCTACGCCTATCTAGTTCCGGCCATTCTGTCGGGCCGCCGCAGCGTCATTTCCACCGGCACCAAGAACCTGCAAGACCAGTTGTTCCGCAAAGACCTTCCGGTGGTGCGCGACGCCTTGGGCGTGCCATTTCGCGCCGCGTTGCTCAAGGGTCGCAACAACTATCTCTGCCTGTATCGCATGGAAAACGCCCTGGCCTACCGGAAGGGGCATGCGCGGGACGAGACGGCGATGCTGGAAATGCTGTCGCACTGGTCCCGCACCACCCGTTCCGGGGATACCTCGGAGATGACCGGGGTGGCGGAAGCCTCGCCCTTGTGGATACAGGTCACCTCCACCGCCGACAACTGCCTGGGGCAGGAATGTCCCAAGCTGGCGGACTGCTTCCTGGTGAAAGCCCGGCGCACGGCCCAGGAAGCCGAGGTGCTGGTGGTCAATCACCATCTGGTATGGGCCGACTGGGCCTTGAAGACCGATGGTTTCGGCGAATTGTTACCGAAAGCCGAGGTAGTCGTTATCGACGAGGCGCACCAGTTTGCCGAGACGGCGGCAAACTTTCTGAGCCTGACGATCACATCGCGGCAGATCAACGAACTCGCCGACGACGTGGTGACCGAGCAGGTCAAGGACGCGCCGGACCAGCCTGAGCTTTCCAAAAGCGCCGAAGACCTGGAAAACCGGGCCGCCGAGCTGCGCCTTTCGCTCGGTGCGGAGATGAGGCGGGACGCCTGGGCAGCGGTCAGCCACGACGAGCGGGTGCGCGAGAGCTTGCAAGCGCTGCAGCGGCAGCTTGAAGACCTAGGCCTGGAATTGCGGCAGGCGGCGGTGCGGGGCAAGGGCCTGGAGGCCTGCTGGAAGCGTTGCGAGGAACTGCAGGGTCGGCTGGCAGCATTTCTCGAAGAGCGCGAAAGCGATGCGGTGCGCTGGTTCGAGACCCAAAAGCGCGGATTCTCCCTGAGCCGAACGCCGCTGGAGGTCGGGGATGAATTTTCCCGTTTTCACCAGGCGTCGGAGGCGGCCTGGATCTTCACTTCGGCCACCTTGAGCGTGTCCAGGCGATTCGAGCATTTTACCCAGGCCTTAGGTCTGCGCGATGCCGACGCCCGCGCCTGGGACAGTCCCTTTGATTATCCGCGTCAGTCGCTGCTGTATGTGCCCATGGATCTGCCCGACCCGTCTGCGCCGGATTACACCGCTAGCGTGGTGCAGGCCGCCGTTCCGGTGCTGCAGGCCAGTCGGGGCAGGGCATTCTTTTTGTTTACCAGCTACCAGGCTATGCAGACCGCCGCGAACGTGTTGAGGGATCAACTGCCCTATCCGCTGTTCCTGCAAGGCACCTTGCCCAAGGCAGCCCTGGTGGATGCCTTCCGGGCGGCGGGAGACGGCGTATTGCTCGGCACCGCCAGCTTCTGGGAGGGGGTGGATGTGCGCGGACCGGCCCTGTCCTGCGTCATCATCGACAAACTACCTTTCGCCGCGCCCAGCGACCCGGTTTTGAACGCCCGCCTGGAGGCCCTGAAAGCCCGCGGCCAGAGCCCTTTTGCCGGGTATCAGTTGCCTGCGGCGGTGATCGCGCTCAAACAAGGGGTGGGGCGTCTGATCCGTTCCAGCGATGACCGTGGCGTGCTCATGTTGTGCGATCCCAGGATCGTCAGCCGGCCTTACGGCAAGGTTTTTCTCAACAGCCTGCCGCCTATGCGGCGGACCCGCCTACTGGGTCGGGTACAGGCTTTTTTCGCCGAGGAGGCGGCGGGAATCCCGCCGAACGACCCATGAAGATTCTGGCCGTTGAAACCGCTACGGAAGCCTGCTCCGCCGCCTTGTACGTGGATGGTGCAGTGCTGGAGCGCTATGAACTCGCTCCGCAGCAGCATAATCACCTGATCATTCCCATGCTTGATTCCATTCTGGCGGAGGCCGGCCTGGGCCTTGCTCAGCTTGATGCGCTGGCCTTCGGACGGGGGCCGGGCTCGTTTACCGGTGTGCGCATCGCCACCGGCGTGATCCAGGGGCTGGCCTTTGCCAAGGATTTGCCCGTGGCGCCGGTGTCGACCCTCGCGGCCTTGGCACTGCAGGCCTTCGACGAGGCCGAAGACGGCCATGCCTTCACCTGCATGGATGCGCGCATGGGGGAGGTGTATTGGGGCGTCTACGCGCGGACGCCCGAAGGGGTGGAGTCGATGCTGATGGAATCGGTGGGGCCCGCCGATTCCGTCGCCGTCCCGGCAGAACTGGCGGGAATCGGCATCGGCTCGGGTTGGGGGCCGTATGGGGACACCCTCAGACAACGGGTGGGCGGCGCCCAGTTGCGTGGGGTGATTGAGGGCCGATTCCCGCGCGCCGGCCACGTCGCGCGCTTGGGCAGCAGTATCGTTCTCGGGGGGGCGTGCGTTGCCGCTGAATTTGCGCAACCGGTTTACCTGCGCGACGACGTGGCGAAAAAGCCGGCTCCGCGGGTTTGAGTAAGCTGTACGAAAATGGAGAATGCCAGAAAGTTGAGTTGGATCAAATAACCATACTTCGGTTAAGGTAATGTTTGCCTGCGCGTCAAGCTTGACCGCCTCAAACAACCAAAAATGCGAGGAGATACTATGGAGCAGCAAAAAGATTACTTCTGGGTCTACATCGGCGGCGTGGTACTGATTGCCGGTTCAGTACTCTTTATGGTGAAGAGTTCCGAGCATGAAAAATATGCAACGGCCTCCAAGGCCATCGCGGAAGACTCTTCCAATTCCGCTTATCGCGATACCGCCCACTATGGGATCGGGAAGTAGCAGGATCTCCGTCGTGTGAATGGGAAGTCCACCCATGGCTAGGACGCGCGGCGCAGCCAGAGGAGGCAGGCGGCCAGGCTAAAACCTGGGGGCGATGGGTTGAGATACCACTCGCAATCGATTCGCAGGAACCGATTGCGAATCGGCAAAACTCCGGCGCGCAAGGTGCCGGACAAGCGAGCCAGATATCCAGGAAGGTATCTGGCTCGTTTTATACCCGCTAAAGAAAGTTGCCTTATCTTTTTATCAGGTCTGAAGGAGAAGCCAAAGGCCCATTTTCCATCACATCCTGCTCATAAGGCTTGCCGCGTGCACATCAAGTCTTCGCCGCCTGGCCTGCGTTCTCGGCCTCAGTAGAATCACCACGTTCCCCAAGCAGCCGTTACAAGGCGCCCGATCTTCTGCACAATGCACTAGTATTTCGCGAGTCAGCGCATTTCGGTCCGGCAGCACGCTGGGTGCGCAAGGGAGCCATACCATGTCCGAGCCGTTATGAGCCGACGCTTTTCGCCCAGTGCGGTGGCCGTTGCCTACGCGGCTTTTGGTGTGCTCTGGATTGCGGTGTCCGACCGCCTGCTGAGCCTGATCGTCGACAGTCCGGCCTTGCTGGTCCGCATCAGCACGGTCAAGGGCTTTGGGTTCGTCCTGTTCACAGCGGGCTTGTTGTATTTCCTGCTGAAGGCCAAATTGGCCCCTCCCGATTCGCCTTCGCCCACAGGGACGTTTTCCTATCAGCGGGGCCAGCGCTATTTCATCCTTACCTTCCTTGGTCTGGCCCTGGGTGCCCCCCTGCTCGGCTATGGCATCTACAGGGTGCACAGTCCGCAGGTAGAACGGGAGGCCCTGTCCAATCTCACCGCCATTGCCCGCCTCAAGGTGGAGGAAATTGAAGGCTGGCTGGCGGAGCGGGATGGCGACGGCTTCGCACTGGCAACCAGTCGCGGGTTTGCCGATCTGGTCCAGGCCGGTGCCATGCATCCGGATGACCCGGGATCGGTCAACCGGCTTTTAGAACGCCTGGAAAATCTACGCACAGCGTATGCGTACGACCAGATATCGGTGTTCAGCCCCGAAGGGCGGACACTGGCGGTCGCGGGCGAGCGCGGCGTCATGCCTGCCGCGATCAAAGAATTCATGCAAAGGGCGCAGGCTTCGCGCACCGTTACACGCACCGAGATTGACCGGGATGAAGACGGCACGCTGCATCTGGACTGGATCGTGCCCATCGTGTTTCGCGATGCCCCCGGCATGCCCCTGGCCGGCACTGTGGTACTTCATGTGGAGCCGGAGCGGTATCTGTTCCCCCTGATCCAGACCTGGCCCACGGTGAGTGGGAGCGGCGAGTCGCTCCTGGTGCGAAGGGATGGAAACTTTGTTCTGTTTATCAACAAATTGCGCCATCGCGACGACCCGCCTTTGAGTCTGCGTTTGCCGCTTGATCTTCAACTGCCAGCGGCGCGCGCGATAGCGACCGACGGCAGCGGTGTGATGCGCGGCATCGACTACCGGGGCAATGCCGTGTTGGCGGCATTCCGGCCGGTGCAGGGCACCAACTGGCGCCTGTTGGCCAAAGTGGATCGGGACGAGGTGCTGGCGCCGGTGCTGGAACTGGTGGTATGGGTCAGCCTCTTCGCTTTTTTCACGGTGGCCTTCACCAGCATGGCCCTGCTGATGCTCTGGCAGCAGCGCCAGAGGTCGCATCAATGGGAAATGGCCGCCCATGCGGCGGGTGCCGTGGCCGAAAGCGAAGCCAAGCTGCGGGCCATCGTCGACAACGCGCCCCTGACCATCTTCATGAAGGACCCCGAGGGCAGGTATCTGCTGATCAACCGGAATTACCAGGAGGCGTTCCATATTGCCGAGCAGCAACTCCTGGGAAAGCTCGACCGCGACCTGTTCCCAGAAACTTTTGCCGATGCGTTCGCACGCAACGACCGAAAGGTGCTGGAGTCACAACAGCCGCTGCAGTTCGAGGAAAGACTGCCTCACGATGACGGCGTCCATACCTATCTGTCCATCAAGTTTCCCGTCCGCCGGTTGTCCGGCGAGATCTACGCGGTATGTGGCATCGCCGCCGATATCAGCGAGCGCAAGCAGGCGGAAACCAAGATCGAGCGCTTGTCGCGCGTCTACGCCGCACTCAGCGAGTGCAATCAGGCCATCGTGCGTTGCCTGGACGAGGCCGAGTTGTTTGCGCAGGTCTGCCGGAGCGCGGTGCAGCATGTGGGGGTGGAACTGGCCTGGGTAGGCCTGCTGGAGGCTGGCAGTTCCAGGGTCGTGCCCGTCGCCTGGTATGGCGAGGGCGAGGAATACCTGCGTGACCTTGAGATCACTGCCGACGAAGGGAGCGCCTTGGGGCGGGGCCCCGGCGGCATCGCCATCCGCACTGGGCAGGCCTGTTGGTTCGATAATTTTCTCAAGGACGCCAGGACCTTGCCCTGGCACGAGCGGGCCGGGCGGCACAGCTGGAACGCCGTGGCCGCCTTACCGGTCCGGCAAGGCGGCGAGGTGGTTGGCATCTTTTCGCTGTATGCCCGAGAAATGGATACGTTCGACCCCGACGTGCGCGGCCTGTTCGAGGAGATGGCCACGGATATCAGTTTTGCGCTGGACAACTTCAAGTCAGAGAGAGAACGCCAACGGGTAGAGGATGAACTGCGCAAGAGCCAAAACCTGTTTCACACCCTGGCCCTTTCGGCGCCGGTGGGCATCTTCCGGGCGGATCGGGCGGGTCGTTGCATCTTCGTCAATCAGACCTGGCGCGATCTGACCGGCCTTGCCAGCGGGACCGTGTGCGGCGAGACCTGGCTCGAGCTTGTGGCCGAGGAGGATTTGCCGCAGGTGTCCAGGGCATGGGGTGAGTGCCTGCAGAATGGGCGGTCGTTTCGCCAGGATTTCCGCCTGCGCGCTTCCACGCGGGACTTGATCTGGGTGGCCGGCCGCGCCGAGGCGGAGCGCGACGCGGCTGGCCAGATCACCGGTATTCTGGGCACCGTCACCGACATCACCGAGCTGAAACTGCAGCAGGAGCGCCTCAGGCAGGCGCTGGTGGTGTTCGAGAATTCCCGGGAAGGCATCCTGGTTACGGACGCCGAGGAGCGCATCGTCCTGATGAACCGGGCTTTCACTGAAATGACGGGGTACACGATGGAGGAATCCATGGGGTTAACCCCCAGGTTCCTGAAGTCCGGCCGACACGACCGCAGCTTTTACGACCGGCTGTGGCAGGACTTGTTGCAGACCGGGCATTGGCAGGGGGAAATCTGGAACCGGCGCAAGAGCGGCGAGGTATTTCCAGAACTGGTCAGCATCAGCACGGTGAAGGATGAAAGCGGCGCAGTGAAGCAATTCGTGGGGATTTTCTCTGACATATCCCAGATCAAGGACGCGGTGGATAAACTGGACTTCCTGGCCCACCACGACCCCCTTACCGGCCTGCCCAACCGTCTGGTATTGACCAGCCGGCTGCAGCACAGCCTCAGTGCCGCCAAGCGCGAACGCAAGCGGCTGGCGCTTTTGATGCTGGATCTGGACCGCTTCAAGGATGTCAACGACAGCTTCGGCCATGTGGCCGGCGACGAACTGCTGCGTCAGGTGGCGGAGCGGCTGGCCAAGCGCCTGCGCGGTGCCGACACGGTGACCCGCCTGGGTGGGGACGAGTTCACCGTGTTGCTGGAAGATCTCGCCCAGCCCCAGGATGCCGCCCACGTGGCCTGGGATATCATCGGCGCCATGAACGAACCCTGGCGGCTGTCCAATGGCTTGGAAGTGCGGGTCGGCACCAGTGTCGGCATCGCCTTGTACCCAGAACATGGGAGCACCTCGGAAGACCTGCTGCAACACGCGGACGCGGCGCTTTACCGTGCCAAGGACGAGGGACGCGGGAACTTCAAGTATTTCTCGGACGAGCTGACCCAGGCCGCGCGGCGCCGAATCAGCCTGGAATCCATGCTGCGTCGGGCGATCCGGCAGCAGAATCTGTCGGTCCACTATCAGCCGCAATATGACATCGCCAGCGGCGCCATCGTCGGCGCGGAGGCCTTGTTGCGCTGGACCGACCCGGAAGAAGGCCGCATTCCGCCGAGCAGTTTCATTTCCGTGGCCGAACAGACGGGCTTGATCGGCGAGATCGGGGAGTGGGTGCTGCGCGAGACCTGCCGCCAGGGGCGTGCCTGGCTCGATTCCGGACTACCGCCCCTGAACCTGGCGGTAAACCTGTCCATGCATCAGTTTCGCTACGGTGACATCCGCCATACCGTCGCCGCTGTCCTTGCGGAGACCCGATTTCCCGCCGCGTATCTGGAACTGGAGCTGACCGAAAGCGCCCTCATGGACCGCGAGAGCGACGTAGTGGAACTGCTGCAGGGACTGCGCGCCTTGAACGTCCGCCTGGCCATCGACGACTTCGGTACTGGTTACTCCTCGCTGGCCTATCTGAAGCGCTTTCCCCTTAACGTGCTCAAGATCGACAAGAGTTTCATCGAGGACATACCCGTGCACACGGGCGACATGGAGATAGCCGCGGCCATCATTGCCCTTGGGCACATCCTACGGCTGCGGGTAGTGGCGGAAGGTGTCGAGACGCTTGACCAGCTCGCGTTCCTGCGGGAGAAGGGCTGCGATCTGTTCCAGGGCTATCTGCGCAGCCCCCCGATACCCGCCGAGGAGTTCGAGAAGCTGTTTGCCTGAACCGGCAGACGCACGCGGCAGGGGTTCGCATCCCGGGCCTGAATATGCTTTCATGGGCTATTGTCCACGACTACGCCAAGGCAGAGCATGATCCTGCGTGAAATCGGCAGTACCGGTATTCAGGTTTCCGGCATCGGCCTTGGCGCCATGCCGCTTTCCATCGCCGGGCGCCCTGAGCCGGATCAGGCGTTCGCGGTCATCCAGGCCTATCTGGACGGGGGCGGCAGTTTCATCGACACAGCCAATGTCTACTGCTTGGACGACGGCGACCTGGGCCACAACGAACGGCTTATCGCGCAGGCTCTGCAGCGGCTGGGGCGGAGCCAGGATGTGGTGGTGGCCTCCAAGGGCGGATTGCGCCGGCCCAAGGGCGATTGGGTGGTAGACGCCAGTCCGGGATGGCTGCGCACCTCCTGCGAGCAAAGCCTCAAGGCCCTCGGCCGGCAGTGCATCGAGTTGTATCAGTTGCATGCGGTGGATACGCGGGTCGGCCTGCTGGCCAGCCTGGAAACCCTGGTCGAACTGCGCAAGGAAGGCAAGATCCGCCACATCGGCCTGTCGAACGTCACGCTGGCGCAGCTGCGTCAGGCGCTCGCACTGACCCCCATCGCCAGCGTGCAGAACCGTTGCAATCCCTTCGAGCGGGACGATCTGGACAACGGATTGCTGGATTTCTGCGCCGAGCACGCCATCAGCTATATTCCTCACAGCCCGGTGGGCGGCCATCACGGCCACGTGCGCCTGCAGCGCTGCGAGCCGCTGAAGCGGCTGGCGGCAAAATACCAGGCCAGCCCCTACCAATTGGTGCTGGCCTGGTTCCTGGCCATGGGCGGACATGTGCTGCCCATACCCGGCGCCAGCCGGGTGGCGAGCATTCGCGACAGCCTGGCTGCCACCGAACTAGCCCTGGAGCCCGGTGACATAGAACTGATCGACCGGCTGCCCGCGGCGGCGTGAGCTGCGACCCAGGCAGGCCATTCAACACGGAGTCAAGGACCCCATGCGCTTCCTGCTGTATTTCCTAACCTTCATGCTATTCACCGCGGCCGAGGCCAAGACCGCCCCGCCCAGCGCGACGACCAAAGTGGAGCTGTTCACGCCGCAAGGCAGCGTCAAGGGCGTGCGCCAGGTGCAGGCGCGGTTCAGCGAGGCCATGGTGCGTTTTGGCGATCCGCGCCTGACCGACCCCTTCAGCCGCCGGTGCCCCGCGTCAGGCAGCGGACGCTGGGTGGACGAACGCAGCTGGGTCTTCGATTTCGCCGCCGACCTGCCGGCGGGCTTGCGCTGCGAGTTCCTCTTGCAGCCCGGTCTCAGGGATCTGGCGGGCCATCCCGTCAGCGATCCGGGGCCCTACCTTTTTGACACCGGCGGGCCATCGATCCTAGGTAGCCTGCCTTCGGAGGGCGCCAGCGGCATCGACGAGGCCCAGGCCTTCGTGCTGCGGCTGGACGCGCCGCCGGATCCGGAATCGGTGCGGCGCGGAGCGCGCTGCGAGGTGGAAGGGATCGCCGAGCGCATCGAGGTGGAACCCCTGCTGGGCGATGCGCGCGCCGCCTTGCTGTCGGCGCAGTTTCGTCAGGATAACGACTGGTTCTTCGATGAGGCCGGGGGCGAGGACCGCTTGCTGGCCCTGCGCTGCCGCCGTAATTTTCCGCCGGACACCGAGGTCCGGCTGGTGTGGGGCGCAGGTATCGCTTCGGCCGCCGGCATCGTCACCGACAATGATCAGGTGTTGAGCTTCAAGACCCGCCCCGCCTTCACCGCCAGTTTCCAGTGCGAACGCGTCAACGCCAATGCCCAGTGCGTGCCCTTGCTGCCCATGACGCTGCGCTTCAGCGCCCCGATCCCGGCCGACAAGGCCTGGACCATCCATCTGGCCGGCACCCAGGGCAAGGATTATCCCGCCGAGCCGGTGGATTCCAGCAAGACGCCGGTGGTGGACCGCATCACCTTCAAGGGGCCATTCCCGGAGAAAGAGCGCTTTACCATCGTCATTCCCGAGGGTCTGACCGACGATGCCGGCCGGCCCCTGGAAAATGCCTCCAGCTTCCCGCTGGCGGTGGAGACCGACGAGTTGCCGCCGCTGGCCAAGTTTTCCGGCGAGTTCGGCATTCTGGAACTGAAGGAAGGCGGCGTGCTGCCGGTCACCTTGCGCAATCTGGAGGCGCCGGTGGCGGGTAAGCAGGCCCCGGCTTCTGGGCCGGCCATTCCCGGCAAGGTTCAGCGCCAGGATCAGGACGACCAGGACATCATGCGCTGGATGAAAAAAGTGGCCGAGGCGGGCAAGACGCGCATGGAGTCCGAGACGCTGCCCAATGGCGACTTGCGCTGGCGCAACCTGACGGGCAGCGAATCGGTGTTTGCCGCCGGCGATCCGGCGCAGACCATCGAGGTGCCCAAGCCTGGTGGCGGGAAGGAATTCGAAGTGGTCGGGATTCCCCTGAAGGATCCCGGCTTCTATGTGGTGGAACTGGCCAGTCCCAAACTGGGCGCGGCGCTGTTGGGCGAGACCCGGCCGCGTTATGTGGCCACCTCGGCTCTGGTCACCAATATGGCGGTGCATCTGAAATGGGGCCGCGAATCCTCCCTCATCTGGGTGAGCACCCTGGACCAGGCACAGCCGGTGGCGCAGGCCGAGATTCGCGTCAGCGATTTCTGCAGCGGCGCGGAGGTCTGGCGGGGCCAGACCGATGCCGACGGCCTCGCCCGAATTGAAGGCGGCAATCTGCCGGCACCCAACGGCTCGCAAGAGTGCGCCGACTGGAACGACGCTCACCCGCTGTTCGTCAGCGCGCGCAAAGCCGGCGATCTGGGCTTTACCGTCTCGGCCTGGAACAAGGGCCTGCAGCCCGGCGATTTCAAGCTGAGCGAGGGCAGCGCCTATCAGGCCAAGGTGGCGCATACCGTGTTCGACCGCACCCTGTTCCGCGCCGGGGAAACCGTGTCCATGAAGCACTATGCCCGCCAGCGTACCGGGTCGGGTTTCGCCCTGCCCGCCGAAGCCCTGCCGGATCGATTGGAAGTGCGCCACAGCGGCAGCGGTGACAAGTACGAACTGCCCCTGGCCTTCGATGCCCGCGGCATCGCCGAATCGAGCTGGGCCATACCGCGCGAGGCCAAGCTGGGAACCTACGAGGTGAGCTGGTACCGGGGCGAGAACTGGTGGGGGGAAGGTGGCGGCTTCCGGGTCGAGCAGTTCCGCGTGCCCAGCATGAAAGGGGTGATCCAGCCCTCACAGCCCTTCCTGGTCAATGCCCGCGACGCGACGTTGGACCTGTTCGTGAGCTATCTCAGCGGCGGCGGTGCCAGCGGCGCGCCTGTCAAACTGCGCACCCAGACGGAGCCCAAAACCCTGAGTTTCAAGGGCTATGAGGATTTCAGTTTCGGCGGCGCGGAAGTTCACGAGGGATTTCAGGAAGAGCGCGACGACTCGGGACGCAGCCCCGTGCAGACCGTGGCGCTCACCCTGGACAAGGCGGGGGCGGCCCGTTACACCGTCAAGGACCTGCCGGTACCGGACGGGGCCCGCGAGTTATTGGCGGAGCTGGAATTCCAGGATGCCAACGGCGAGCGCATGACCGTGGCGCAGCGCATCCCGCTGTGGCCCGCCAGCCTTAGCTTGGGGTTGAAGCCCGATGGCTGGGTGGCCAACGCCGAGCAGCTGCGCTTCCAGGTGGCGGCCCTGGACCTCAGCGGCCAGCCGCTGCAGGCCCAGGCGGTCCAGGTGGAACTGTTCCAGAAGATCACCTATTCCTATCGCAAGCGCTTGATCGGTGGCTTTTACGCCTATGAGGACAAGACCGAGATCAAGCGCCTGCCGCAATCCTGCCGCGGCAATACGGACGCCCACGGCATCGTCGCCTGCGATATCAAGCCCGGCATTTCCGGCGAGGTGGTGCTGCGCGCCGCAACCCGGGATGCCCAGGGAAACACCGCCATCGCGACCCAGGAAGTTTGGGTGGCGGGTGGGGACGAGTGGTGGTTCAGCGGCGGGCCCAGCGACCGCATGGACCTGCTGCCCGAGCAGAAAGCCTACGAACCGGGCGCCGAGGCGCAGTTTCAAGTGCGCATGCCCTTTCGCGAGGCGACGGCCCTGGTCACGGTGGAGCGGGAAGGGGTGCTGGATGCCTTCGTGACCCGCCTTTCCGGCAAGCAGCCGGTGCTGCGGCTGCCCATCAAGGACTATTACGCACCCAACGTCTATGTCTCGGTGCTGGCCCTGCGCGGCCGGGTGGAGGAACACCTCGGCTGGTTTCGGGCATTGGCCGAGCGGCTTGGGCTGGCGGAGCGCCGGGTATCGGAAACCGCCCTGGTGGACCTCAACAAACCGGCCTACCGGTTGGGCCTGGCGGGTATCGATGTCGGCTGGTCGCCCTACCGGCTGGACGTGCAGGTGCATCCGGACCGGGAGGTCTACAAGGTGCGCGACAAAGCCAAGGTCAGGCTCTCTGTAAAGGCGGCCAACGGGCAGCCGCTGCCGCCGGAGGCCGAAGTGGCGGTGGCCGCGGTGGATGAAGGGCTGCTGGAACTGAAGCCCAACGAGTCCTGGCGGCTACTGGAGCATATGATGGGGCAGCGCGGCATCGAGGTGCACACCGCCACGGCGCAGATGCAGGTGGTGGGCAAGCGCCATTACGGGCGCAAGGCCATACCCCATGGCGGCGGCGGCGGACATCAGGCGGCGCGCGAGCTGTTCGACACCTTGCTGTTGTGGCGTGGCCGCCTGCCACTGGACGCCAATGGCGAGGCGGAGTTGGAGGTGCCGCTCAACGATTCCCTGAGCAGCTTCCGTCTGGCGGCGGTCGCCAGTGCCGGGCTCGACCATTTCGGGCGCGGCGAGGCCAGTATCCGCAGCACCCAGGACCTCATGCTGCATGCCGGACTGCCGCCGGTTGTGCGGGAAGGCGACCGCTTCAAGGCCATCTTCACCCTGCGCAACGCCTCCCAACGCAAGCTGGCCCTGAAGGTGGGCGCGCATGTCGCGGGTCTTGAGGCGTCGCCCACGGCGTCGCAGGCCCCGGAGTCGGGCAACGCTGCGGCAGGCCGTGAGCTGCCGCCCCTGCAACTGGAACTGGAGGCCGGGCAGGCGCGGGACCTGGCCTGGGACATCGACGTGCCGGCCGAAGCCCGGCGGCTGGAGTGGGATGTGTCGGCGGAAGCCAGCGACGGTTCAGCCCGCGACCGCATGAAATCCAGTCAGGAGGTAATCGCGGCCGTGCCAACGCGGGTGTTCCAGGCCACCCTGCAGCAGGTGGACAAGCTGGTCGATGTGCCGGTGGCCAGGCCTCAGGATGCCGTGCCGGGACGCGGTGACGTGCGGGTGTCCCTGCGCGCCCGCTTGGGAGACGGTTTGGGTGGGGTGATCGAGTACATGACCCGCTACCCCTATGCCTGCCTGGAGCAGCGGGTATCGCGCGCCGTCGCCCTGGGCGACGACGGCCTGTGGTCGGGTATCCAGCGCGAATTGCCGGCCTATGTCGACCGCGATGGCCTGTTCCGCTATTTCGCCAGCGACAAGCTGCAGGGCAGCGACGTGCTTACGGCCTATGTCTTGGCCATCGCCAAGGCGTCCGGTCGGGAACTGCCGTCTGAACTGCAGCGCCAGGCGCTGGACGGGTTGCGGAGCTTCGTTGGCGGCCAGCTGCTGCGCCCATCCGCCTTGCCCGTGGCGGACCTGGTTCTGCGCAAGCTGGCGGCGGTTCGGACCCTGGCCCTCTACGGGGAGGCCAAGGCCGAGATGCTGGCTTCCCTGAATCTGGATCCGCAGAACTGGCCGACTTCCGCCCTGTTGGACTGGATCGAGATACTCCAGCACCTGCCGGCATTGCCGCAATCGGCGGCGCGCCTGCAGGAGGCGCAGCAACTGCTCAGGTCCCGCCTCAACCTGCAGGGCACCACCCTGGGTTTCTCCAGCGAGGCCAGCGACGCCCTATGGTGGCTGATGGTCTCCGCGGACGAGAATGCCGTCCGCGCCATCCTGACCCTGCTGGATCTGCCGTCCTGGCGCGAGGATCTGCCGCGCCTGGTGACTGGCGCCATCGGCCGGCAACAGGCCGGCCACTGGCTCACCACGCCGGCCAATGCCTGGGGTACGGTTGCGCTGAATCAGTTCAGCCGCCGCTTCGAAGCCCAGGAGGTAACCGGGTACACGGAAGCCAGCCTCGGCGAAGCGAGCAAGGGGATGGAATGGAGCGAGACCGCGCAGCATTCGGCCTTGAACCTGCCGTGGCCAGAGACGGGAGCGGGGGAGCTCAAGCTGACCCACAACGGCGCCGGCAAGCCCTGGGCGCTGATCCAGTCGCGGGCGGCCATTCCCCTCAAGCAGCCGCTGTTCACCGGTTACAGCATCCAGCGCAGCGTGACCCGGGTGGAACAGGCCCAGCCCGGAGTGTGGAGCCGGGGCGATGTGGCCCGCGTGCGGCTGGAACTGGATGCGCAGACGGACATGACCTGGGTGGTGGTGGACGATCCCATCCCGGCCGGGGCCAGCATCCTGGGTTCCGGGCTGGGAGGCGATTCCAGCCTGCTGACGGCGGGCGAGCGCCAGGAAGGCTGGGTGTCGCCGGTGTTCCAGGAGAGGCGCTTCGATGCGCTGCGGGCCTATTACGACTTTGTGCCGAAAGGGAAGTGGACGCTGGAATACACCGTGCGCTTCAACAACCCCGGCCGCTTCGAACTGCCGCCTACCCGGGTGGAAGCCTTGTACGCGCCGGAAATGTTCGGGGAACTGCCCAACGCCGCGCTGGAGATCGGGGACGCGCCTTGAGTTTCACCGCGGCCTCGGGCCGATTGCAGTGCTGGCTGCTGTCGCTCACCCTGCTCGGGTTCAGCGCGGCGGCGAGCAGCCTGCCGGATTTCCAGGCGGTGAAGCAGGGCTGGCGTCCTTCCGATGCCACCCTGCTGGATCGCAGCGGTGAGCCCTTGCAGGCGCAGCGCATGGATTTCAGCGTGCGGCGGCTGGCCTGGACGCCGCTGTCCGGAGTCTCGCAGGCCTTGAGGCAGGCTGTGGTGTCGGCGGAGGACCGGCGCTTCTACCAGCATCGGGGCGTGGACTGGCGGGCCTTGGCCAGTGCGGTGTTGGGCGGAGCCGGGGAAGGACGATTGCGCGGCGCCAGCACCCTCAGCATGCAACTGGCATCCCTGCTCGACCCGGCCCTCAGGCCCGCATCCGGGCGCCGCAGCCTGGCGCAGAAATGGCGCCAGATCCAGGCGGCGCTGGAACTGGAGCAGCGTTGGGGCAAGGACCAGATCTTCGAAGCCTACCTGAATCTGGCGGGGTTTCGGGGCGAATTGCAGGGTGTCGCCGCCGCTTCGGCGGCGCTGTTCGCCACCCATCCCTCCGGCCTGGGGCCGGATCAGGGTTTGCTGCTGGCCGCCATGCTACGGGCACCCAACGCCGCCGCGCCCGCGCTGGCGCGGCGCGCCTGCGCCCTGGGCCATGCCTTGGGCCAGTCGCCGGACTGCGCCGCGCTGACGCAGAAGGCGGCCGGGGCCCTGGAGCGCGAAGCCCTGGCCGCTCCATCTCCTCATCTCGCGCCCCACCTGGCCCGCCGCCTGCTGCGCGAACCGGGGCAGTCGGTGCAGAGCACCATGGATGGGGGGCTGCAGCGGCGTGTGCTGCAGATCCTGCGCGGGCAGTTGCAGGGCTTGGCGAACAGCAATGTGCGCGACGGCGCGGCTCTGGTGGTGGACAACGCCACCGGCGACGTTCTCGTCTATGTGGGTTCGGCGGGTTCCGCATCCCGCTCCCAGGTGGACGGCGTGCGCGCACCGCGCCAGGCGGGCTCCACCCTCAAGCCGTTTCTCTACGGCCTGGCGCTGGAGAAGCGCTATCTCACCGCGGCTTCCCTGCTGGATGACGCGCCCCTCAATCTCAAAACCGCTTCGGGGCTGTACATCCCGCAGAACTACGACCGGGAGTTCAAGGGGCTGGTGAGCGTGCGCAGTGCCCTGGCCGGTTCGCTGAACATTCCTGCCGTGCGCACCCTGATGCTAGTGGGCGTGGAGCGCTTCCGCGAGCGGTTGCGGGAACACGGTTACGCGGGCATCCAGCGCAGCGGCGAGTATTACGGTTACTCTCTGGCGCTGGGTTCGGCGGAGGTGAGCCTCTGGGAGCAGGTGCAGGCCTACCGATCGCTGGCCCTGGAGGGCATGCTCAGGCCGCTACGGGTGCTTCCGGACGAGGCGGAGGAGCCTGGCCGGAGGGTCCTCGACCCGGCGGCGGCCTACATCATCGCGGACATCCTGGCCGACCGCAGCAGCCGCGCCCTGACCTTCGGCCTGGCCAATCCGCTGGCCGGGCGCTTCTGGGCCGCTGTCAAAACCGGCACCAGCAAGGACATGCGCGACAACTGGTGCATCGGCTTCAACCGCCGCTACACCGTGGGCGTCTGGGTGGGCAACTTCGAGGGCGATTCCATGCGCGAGGTGTCCGGCGTCAGCGGCGCGGCGCCCGCCTGGGCGGAAATCATGGCGGCGCTCGACGACGGCGCCGCGGGCGAGGGACCGGCTATACCGGACGGGCTGCAGCGCCAGGTGCTGCGCTTCGAGCCGGCTCTGGAGCCGCCGCGCCAGGAATGGTTCCTGGCCGGCACGGAAACCGCCACGGTGCGCCTGACGGACCCGGCCACCCGCCGCGCCCGCATCGAGGCGCCGGCCGACGGCGTGCTTATCGCGCTGGACCCGGATATTCCGGTTGAGCATCAAGCGCTGCTGCTGTCAGCCAGCCCGAGGCGGCCTGGCTGGTCATTCCAACTCGACGGCCAGCGCCTGGCCGACGCTCAAGCGGTCTTCAAATGGCAGCCGCGCCCCGGCGCTCACACCCTGGAACTGCTGGATGACGGCGGCAAGCCCCAGGACCAGGTGCGTTTCACGGTGCGGGCCTTGACCCGCTGAGGCGCTCAGCCCTTGCGCCGCGCGGCGATTTCGGCGCGCAACTGGCGCTGGCGCGCGTGGTCGATGGGGAAGTTCCACATCAGAGGCACGCCCAGTGCGATAACCAGGCAGGGCAGCCAACCGTAGACGCGCAGCAGCCAGATGATGGCCTCCGGCGGCTGGCTGGCGGCGGTGGGATCGAAGCCGAAGGCGGCGGGGAGGGCCGTGGCCAGCACCACGCCCAGAGCTACGGCCAGCTTGACGGCGATGCCCCAGAGGGCGAAGAACATCCCCGTGCGCTGGCGGCCCGAGGCGAGGATGTCCTGATCCAGCACGTCCGCCGCGATGGAGTTGGAGAGCATGAAGATGGCGGCAAAACTGCTGCCGCGCAGGATGATCAGTGTCACGTAGAACGCTGCGTCTCCCGACCCTACAAGGGGAAATCCCAGGCTCCACAGCCCCACCCACAGGGCCGCCAGCAGCACGGCGCGGTGCTTGTTGATGCGCCGCGCGATGGCCAGCCAGACCGGCACTGCCGCCAGGGAGGCTAGATGCTCCAGCAGGATCATCGGGGCAAACAGGTCCGCGCGTCCCACCACATGGGTCAGCACCAGCTTGTGCAAGGTCGCCTGGATCATCACCGCCGAACCCAACAACATCAGGGTGCCCAGGGTGCGCAGGAAGGCCCGGTTATGCAGCACCAGCTTGAGCGCCTCCCAGCCCGAGACGCCGGGCTGGGGCAGTTCCTCGGCGGGAAATTCCGGCACCTTGGCCAGGCACAGGCTGACCAGTGGCGGCAGGCTGAACACGATCAAGCAGGCGACCGCCCACAATTGCTCCCGGTTGCCGCCATGACCCAGCAGACTCATCACCGACAGGACGCTGAGGAAGATCACCTGCCCCAGGGCGCCGAAGCCCTCGCGCCAGGCTGCCACCCGCGTCCGCTCCAGGTAATCGGTGGACAACTCCGCGCCCCAGGATTTGTGGGGCAGGTCCACCAGGGTGAAGGACAGGAACAGCAGGGTGGACCAGGCCAGCACGTAGATCAGCGACACCTGCGGCGGCGGCACGAACAGCGCCCAGGTGGCCAGCATCATCAGTGGCGTGCCCAGGGCGATCCAGGGCTTGCGCCGGCCCCAGCGTGTGCGCAGGCGGTCGCTGAGCACGCCCATGATGGGATCGACGAACAGATCCAGCACACGCGAGGCGGCGATGGCGGCGCCCACGCCCGCCAGGGGCAAGGCCATGTCTTCGGCGTAAAATGCCGGAATGAACAAAGCCATGGGCAGGGTGATGACGGCATGAGTCAGATGGGGCAGGGCGTAGGCGATGATCAGGCCACGGGGCAGGGGGTGTCTTTCCATAGCGGCATTTTGAACTAGGTCGGACCCCATGAGAATCGCCCTGATCACCGACGCCTGGCACCCGCAGGTGAACGGCATCGTCACGACGCTGGCCAGCCTGGCGAAGGCGCTAGAAGGCCTGGGCCATGCGGTGGAGATCTTCGGCCCGGACCGCTTTCGCACCTGGCCCTGTCCCGGATACCCGGACGTAGGCCTGTCCTTCCTGTGCGGGCCGAGGCTGCGTCCACTGCTGGAAGCCTTCCGGCCCGACGCCATCCACATCGCGACGGAAGGGCCGGTGGGTTATGCGGCGCGGCGCTATTGCCGCCATCGCGGCTTGGCCTATACCAGCTCGTTCCACAGTTTCTTCGACGAGTATCTGAAACTGCGCATAGGCTTTCCGCTATGGATCAGCCGCACCTATCTGCGCTGGTTCCACCGGCGCAGCGCCCGGGTTCTGGTTGGCTGCGAGTCTCTCGCCAAGATCCTGCAATCGCGCGGATTCCGGCGTACGGCCCTATGGCTCCTGGGCGTTGACACGGAACTTTTCAAGCCGGGCGACAAGACCTGGTTGAGCTTGCCCCGCCCGGTCTTCCTTTACGTGGGCCGGCTGGCGGTGGAGAAGAACGTGGAGGGATTCCTGCGGCTGGACCTGCCCGGCAGCAAGCTCGTGGTGGGCGATGGCCCGCAGCGCGCTGAATTGCAGGCACGCTTTCCCGGAGCGCAGTATCAGGGCTATCGGCGCGGTGCGGAATTGGCGCGCTGCATGGCGGCTGCCGATGTGCTGGTCTTCCCCAGCCGCACCGACACCTTCGGGCTGGCCATGCTGGAGGCCCTGGCCTGCGGCGTCCCGGTGGCGGCCCTGCCGGTGCCAGGGCCGCTGGATGTGGTCCGCAGTGGAAAGGTGGGGATATTGGACGAGGACCTGAAGGCGGCCGCCCTTGGGGCCCTGGCACTGAATCCGGATGACTGTCGGCGCTATGCCCTCGGCTTCAGCTGGGCGTCCAGCGCCCGGTCATTCCTGGCGCAACTGGTGCCCTGCGGGCTGGGCGCCGCGCGGCTTAAGGCCTGATTTCAGCCGCCGACCTTCAGCAACTGCACGTCGAAGATCAAGGCGGTGTTGGGCTTGATGCCGGAGCCGCTGCCGGTTTCGCCATAGGCCAGTTCCGGCGGGATGTAAAAGCGGTAATAGGCGCCTTCCTGCATGAGCTGCAGTCCCTCGGTCCAACCGGGAATCACCTGATCCAGTGCAAAGGACACGTTGGAATTGCTGTCGAAACGCTCACCCGAGGGCAGGATGCCGCGGTAGTTCACGGTGACGGTTTCGGTGGGGCCCGGCCGGATGCCGGTCCCCTCCTCGATCACGCGGTATTGCAGGCCGCTGGCCGTCCGCTGCACTTTCGGCAGGGTGGCGTTCTCCGCCAGGAAAGCCTGACTATCGGCGAGGTTCTGTGCGGCGTCGTCGCTGCTGCAGCAGGAGGAAGGCGCGCTGTAGCGCTCGCCTTTATAGCGCGTCCTGAAGTCCAGCTTGGCGATGACGGTCTTTTGGTCTTCCGCGGTCTTGAACTTGAGGTTGGCCTTGATGTTCACGCTCCCTTTCATCGCCAGCCCTTTGTCGAGTAGCTTCCCGGTGTCGCGGTAGGACTTGACCTTGATGTCCTCGACGATGAAGGTGGTGCCGAAGTTCTTGAGCACCGCTTCGGAGAAAAGGTTGGCGACACGGAACAACAGGCTGGGGATGTCAGATTCGCTGAATTTGCTCACGTCGTAGTGGATGCGGTAAGCGTTCTTCCTGGGCGTGAGCCACTGGCCGTCACCCAGGGTGGACAGCAACTGGGAGTTGATGCGCCCGTCTTCATGGAACTGAAGCGTGTCGCCGATTTCCACGCTGGAAGGCAGGGTCAGCCCTGAGAAGCTGGCGCGCAGGGTGGACGTGCCGTTGATTTCCCAAAGACCCACGGGGTCGATGTAGGAGGCCGTAAAAGCGACTCGGCTGACGGAGAACGCTAAGAGCAGGGTCAACAGGGATGTGGATCGGCGCATAACGGTGCAAGGGAGTTGAGGGATCGGGCGGGTGTTTGGTGCTGGCCGTTTTTGCGCATTTCCAGGCGGTGCCTGTGCGCGGGGGCAATTCGCAAGTTCCTGAGTTTAATAGGTCACGCCGTAAGTTGCCAAGTCGATTTTCAACCTGGCGGTCTCGCTCAGTTGGCAGGGCTGCGTCTCCCGCCGGATAATAGACCACCGATCGAGTCAAATTGAACAGCGGCTGGCGCGGGCCGGACCAGACCTCCGCGCCGCCGCGCATTCCCCGTATTTCCTGGAGACAGTGGATGAAGCGTGCCTGTGTTCTTAGCATCTGCCTGGCTGTTGCCGCGCCGGCCCTCCTGGCCGACGAACCTGCCCCCGAGGGTCTGACGCGCGCGCCCCTGCTGGAGCGGCAGATCGAACTGCCTACGAACCGGCTCAAGACCAATTTGCTGCGGGTGACTCTGGCCCAGGGCTACAAGACCCCGCTGCACACCCACGAAGGGCCAGGGCCGCGCTACGTGCTGAAGGGGCAGGTGCGCATGGAAGAGGGCGGCGAGGCCCACGTCTATGGACCGGGCGAGGTGTTCTGGGAGACGGGGACGTGGATGACCATCGAGAACGTGGGACAGGGCGAGGCGGAATTGCTCATCGTTGAGCTGACCTCGCCCAAATAAGGGGAGCTGCCTGAAACGCCGCGAAGGAGTCTTCGGCGCTAATCCAGAAAGCGTCTGACCAGTCCGCCGTATTCGTCGATGCGGCGGTCGCGCAGGAAGGGCCAGATGCGCCGCACCGCCTCAGAGCGGGCGCGGTCGATCTCCACGATCATCACCCGCCGTTCCTCGGCGTTGGCCTGGGCCAGGAATTCGCCCTGAGGTCCCGCCACGAAACTGTTCCCCCAGAAGCGGATGCCGCGGCTGTTCGGGCTGGGGTCGGGCTCGTGGCCGATGCGGTTGCAGGACAGCACCGGCAGGCCGTTGGCCACGGCATGGCCGCGTTGCACCGTAATCCAGGCATTGAGCTGGCGCAGGCGCTCATCTTCCGGGTCGTCCGGGTTCCAGCCGATGGCGGTGGGGTAGAGCAACAGGTCCGCACCGGCCAGGGCCATCAAGCGCGCCGCTTCCGGATACCACTGGTCCCAGCAGACCAGGATGCCGAGCTTGCCTACCGAGGTCTGAATGGGCTTGAAGCCGATGTCGCCGGGGGTGAAATAGAACTTCTCGTAGTAGCCGGGATCGTCGGGGATGTGCATCTTGCGATATTTTCCCGCGAGCGTTCCGTCCTTCTCCAGCACCACCGCGGTGTTGTGGTACAGCCCCGGCGCGCGCCGCTCGAACAGGGAAGCGACGATGACCACCCCCAGTTCCCGCGCCAGGTGCCCCAGGGTTTCGCTGGTGGGCCCCGGTATGGGTTCCGCCTGGTCGAAGTTGTCGGTGTCCTCCACCTGGCAGAAATAAGGCCCCAGGTGCAGTTCCGGCAACAGTACCAGTTCGGCGCCATTGTCGACGGCCTCGCGGATGGCTTCGATGGACTCGGCCAGGTTCTCCTCGCGGGTGGCGCCGCAGGCCTGCTGCACCAGGGCGACGGTCAGGGTGTCGTTCATCATTTCGCTGCGATTGCTATGGATTTTGGAAACTGCATGCTCATGCAATGGATGCTGCCATATTGCCGGATCAGCGGCGTGGAGGGAATGGCGACGATCTCCCGCCCGGGGAAGCAGGCAGCCAGACGTTCGGCGGCCGCCCCGTCGGCCGGGTCGCCATAGACCGGCAGCAGCACCGCGCCGTTGATGACGAGGAAGTTGGCGTAGGTGGCCGGCAAACGCTCGCCGTGCTCGCTGTCGATGCGCGCCGGGATCGGCAGGGGCACCAGGCGGTAGGGTTCGCCATTGGCCCGACGCAGGGCCGCCAGTTCCTCGGCCATGGCCTGCAGGTCCGGGTAGAGCGGGTCCGCCGGGTCGTCGCAGGCAGTGTAGGCGATGGTCTTCGCGTCGCAGAAGCGCGCCAAGGTGTCCACATGGGCGTCGGTGTCATCGCCTTCGGCATGGCCGTGATGCAGCCAGAGGATGCGTCCCAGACCGAAAGACTGCTTGAGCTGGGCCTCGATCTGCTCGTGGCTGCACTGCGGGTTGCGATTGGGATTCAGCAGGCAGCGGGCCGTGGTCAGCAGGGTACCGGCGCCGTCGGTCTCAAGGCTCCCGCCCTCCAGCACGAAATCCACAGGGATTCGGGGCGTTTGACCCAGCACGCCGCTCTCGTGCAGGCGCCGGGCGAGCGCGGCGTCAGACCCATGTTCGTACTTGTTGCCCCAGCCGTTGAAGCGGAAATCCAGCAGTCTCGGGCCTTGGTCCGTCTCGATGGTCAGCGGCGCGGTGTCGCGCACCCAGACATCGTTGTAGGGCATAGTCACCAGGCGCACCGCGGCAAGGTCTACGCCCTTTGCCGTCAAGCGGGTTTCGATGTGCTTCGCGTGGGCCGCGTCGCGGCAGGCGACGATGAGGATTTGCCGCGCCGCCACCGCCTGGGCGATCAGGCTGTAGGTTTCCTCCACGGCGGGCAGCCAGTGGCTGAAATCGCCCTCGGCATAAGGCCAGGCGATGAGCACCGCCGACTGCGGCGCCCATTCGGGCGGAAAGTGCAAGCTACTGAATTCGTTCAAGGCAATCACCGGGAATGGAAGGAAGCGCGCGATTGTACCGGATTTTCGCCGATCGAGGCGCAGTCAGGTCGCAGCGGGTTGCCCTGTGCTTCGCCTGGGCCTATGCTTCGCTACCGTGATCGTGCCTCAGCGCCATGAAACCAGGACTTAGCCATTTAACACTCAGCTTCATATTCTCCCTGCTCTGGGTCACCCCAGTTCAAGCGATGACCGAGACGGCCGTTCCCGCCCAGGTGAACAGCGAACTCGCCTATGCCCTGCGCTTTGTCGGGCCTGACAGGGAAAACCCGGCGAGTCTCAGCGTGGAGCGCCTTCATGGGCTGATCGGTTTCCTGGAACAAGCCAAGGCGGGCAAGGCCCTCTTTCACCCGGAAAATCCCAAGGGCCTGGTCTCCGCCTATTACGAAACGGACGTCGGGCGCGACATGGAGCATCTGCTGAGGCTCACCTACAGCCCGGACGTGCCTGAGGTCTTCACCGCACCTTCGACGCTGCGCCGCGCCGACTGGACCCGGGTGGAGGCCGATGGCGGCAAACTCCCGAGGCTCTGGGAGAGGCGCGGGACTCCGGAGGCCCCGGCCCATTTCACCGGGGTGGAGCATCTGGTCAATACCCCGGACCAGACCACCGGCGCCTACTACGACTACGACCTGGCCCGAACCGTGATCCTGACCCGCTATCAGGGCCGGCCCCTGCTGCTGAGCCTGTCCAAGCAGACTGGTGTGTCCGGCGTGGGCAGGAAGGGCTTGATCGTGGGGCCGGACGAACGCTGGGATTATCTCTATACGGGAGAAACCGGGCTCAATCACTTCGGCATCGGCTGGGCCAAGACCTATATGTACGACTCCTGCTCGGTGGCCCTCTATCTGGAATCCCCGACGCCCCAACGGCGGGTCCGCCTGGGTGTGTTCAAGTGGCTGAGCGCGGGTTGGAGCGGCATCAACATGGTGAAGACGGAACATATTCACGCGGGGCTGGCCCGCTATGGCGCGACCTTCAAGCAGATCGTCGAACATCCCAAGCTGACCGACCTGCAAGGCGTCGAGCGCCATCTCAAGGCGATCCAGTCGCTGCCCGAGCCGCGCCTGAAGCAGATCGCCGCCGACTACCTGACGCAACTTGGCAAGCAGGCGCGACAGCGCGGGCTGTTGAACGCGGTTGAGACGGATGCCCTGCTCGGCGCGGATCAGTCCGGTAAGGGTACGCAGCGGGGCGATCTGGAATCCATCGTGGTGATTGAGTACCTGAAGAAGTTGTTGGGCAGGCCCCATCAGGTGGACTTGACGCAGGTGCTGGCGGATAGCCAGTGAATTCTTGTGGCGGAACCTGGGAAAGCGGGTGAACGAAGATCTTGCCGAATGGAGGAAGTTGAAACGATGGGTCGCCTGAAATGGACACTGCGGAGAGGGTGTTTTCTGCTGGCTTTGCTGGCGGCGGGTTGCGAGCCCCTGGTGTTTCGCGCGCCGCAGCAATCGCCGCCGGACGATTACGCCCTCACGGCATCCCAGGTTTTGCTGGCCAAGGTGGCGGAGGACAAGCCCGAGGCGCCTGTCGCCGGCAATTTCAACGGCGAGGCGGTGGTTGTGGACTACAGCCCCGGTGAAAGTGGCGCCTGCGCGACCCTGCTGGTGACCTACCAGAACCTGAGCTATTCGGAAACCTGGGAAGCCTGTGGGGAAGGGCGTATCCGGCGGGCGAGCGGAGAAGCCGGCGTCCTGCCAAAGAACGAGGAGTTCAAGAGCGTGCGCCGTGGTGTGGTACAAGGAGCCTGGAAGCTGGGAGAGGCGCAGGCGGTCTACGCGGATTTCGAGGTCTACGGCGAGGCCGTGGGCAAGCCCGACGCCGGCCAGTGCCAGACGGTTGAACTGACCATCATCCAGAACGACAAGACCTTGGAAACCAGCCACGCGCGGGCCTGCGGAGAGCCTTAGGTCCTATCCCTTACACGCTCTGGTTCCCACGCAGAGCATGGTCGTGGGCTGCACCACCTCCAGCGGTGGACGCGGTTCCCGCACCGGCACGCTGTAAATCGACCCTCCATGCGCTTGACAAGGCCATCTGGCCTTGCCCTGACCAACACCCCTTGGGCGGTGCAATCGAAACCGGTTGCACCGCCTTATTTCTTGCCTGGTGCTTTCATCGAACGAGCCTCGCTCCCAGGCTCGGCGTGGGAGCGGCAAGCCCGGCGCTAGCGTGGACGCGGAGCTCCCGCAAGGGGTTTCCGCGTGGAGCATCAGAATCAGAAAGATAGTGCTCCCTCCCATGCCCTGCGTGGGAGTATGAGTCCGTGGTCAAGTAAGGAGATTTACCCGTATACGGCACTTTACGGATACGCGGTGCTCGCTGCCGCGGGCACTGAGTCAGATATCCCGCAGAAGCCCCGCCGCTAGGCCCTTCCCACAGAAATCAACCCGGTGCCTGAGTCACTGCGACACCAGGTAGCGGACCAACGGTCTGAAGTGTCACAAATCCATATCACCTTGTTTTAAATGCCATCACTGTTGTGAAGCCGCGCTGTTCCTGGCGTCACGCCTTCCAGCAAAGCCTTCTTGCGGCTATTACCCAGTCATAACTTTTTACATAAAGTCCGTATGGGAATTTTACCAATCTTAAGCGATTGATTGATCAGTATAAATCGAGCTGGCACGCCTTGTGCTGTCGTGTAAGCACGACGCTAAAAATACAAATGTCGTAAGGCCATTCGGGGTCGGAGATTTATTCCTACTCCGCATGGGCAGAAGCGCAAGTGTTCCGGAATCCCGTGCCTTGCAAAGCGACCCTTACCAAACATAAACATTGAAGAGGCAACAGCTTATGAACCAGATTCACCGTCACCGCGATCGCGTGGCAAAGGCCGTGACGCTCGCTGTATTTGGCCTGATGGGCCAATGCATGGATTCCGCGTTGGCGGCTTTCAACATTCCGACCGACGCCCCGCGCAGCCCGCTGTTCGGCGCTACCGCCTTCAGCCAGAAATTGCTGCAGTTCGAGGAGTTCGGCACGCGCCCCATGCCGACCAGCGAGGCCAGTCCTGATACGCTGATGCCGGCCCCTGTGAAAACTGCTGGCGATCCCAAAGGCTGCACGACCACGCCCAGCGGCGCAGCCCTCGATACCTTCCTGGCCAAGTCCCTGTACCCGATGCCGGCCGAATTTTCCGATTACGGCAATCACGCCAATCCGTGGGACGCTCAGGTGAAGGATTGTCTGCCCGGCGTGGTCAACACGGTCATGGATGCACGTCCACCGGGTGAGTGGTTCGGCCATCAGCGCTGGGACGAATTCAAGCCGGAGATCTTCTTCCAGAGCGCCATGTCCGGCTCGCGCGGCAACGGTGGCCTGCGCGATCAGTGGCAAAGACACCACTATAACGCGGGCGAGTTCGGCCCGGGCGGCCTGTATTACAACACCGTCTATTCCTTCAACGACCCAAAGCTGAATCACGCCTTCGACGGCACCACCAAGGGCATTGGCATCCGCATCCATCCCTCCATGCCGGAGCAGGACCCCAAGTCGGTCTGGACCTTCGACGGCACCCTGCCGCCCAAGCTGCTGATGGCGCGTTACGGGGAGACCATCCTGTTCCGCCACCACAATGCGCTGCCCATTTCCGATGCGGCCAACAACGGCTTCGGCATCCACACCATCACCACCCACGAGCACAACGGCCACAACCCGGGCGAGAGCGACGGCTTCCTGCACGCCTATTCCTATCCCGGCCAGTATTACGATTACCGCTGGCCCATGATCCTGGCTGGCCATGATTCCATCAACACCGCCGCCACCGATCCCCGCGCCGGCGCGCCCGATGGCAATGGCGGAATCACGAATATTCCGGGCGATCCGGGCGAGGTGATGAGCAGCCACTGGTTCCACGACCATATGGAAGACCACACCGCCCAGAACGTCTACAAGGGCAACGCGGCGATGATGAACTATTACAGTTCCGTCGACCGCGGCCGCGAGCCCAAGTCGACGAACGAAGCGCTGGACGGCGGCGGAAAGCCGGGCTACCGCTGCCATTACGCGAAGCCGACCGACCCCAACAACATCAACCTGTGCCTGCCCAGCGGCAGCAATCTGGACTGGGGCAACCGCGATTACGACATGAACCTGGTGGTGGCCGACAAGGCCTGGAGCGCGAACGGCCAGCTCTTCTTCAACCCCTTCAACACCGACGGGTTCCTGGGCGACCAGATGACCGTCAACTGGCAGTACAAGCCCTTCGTGGATGTGCGCGCCCGCCGCTACCGCTTCCGCATTCTCAATGGCAGCGTTTCGCGCTATGTGAAGATCGCCCTGGTGGACAGCGCCGGCAAGCGCGTGCCCTTCCACATGATCGCCAACGACGGCAACATCATGCAACACGCCATCCCCTTCCCCAACAGCCAGTCCCAGGACCTGCCCACCCAGGCCATCGCCGAGCGCTATGACATCGTTGTCGATTTCAAGAACTATGTGGGCAAGAAACTCTATTTCGTCAACCTGATGGAGCACACCTCGGGCATCCGCCCCAACGGGGAAATCCCCCTGGCCGACGTGCTCAGCGGCAAATACAGGGCCGATGGACTGAATGGCGACCCGGTGGTGGGCAAGTTCATGGAGTTCCGCGTGCATGCCCTGCCCTCGGGCCAGGCGGACTACAGCATGAAGCCGGCGGACTACGAGCCCGGCAAACTGAAAATGGTACCCCTGCCGAAGTTCACCACGACGGAATTGAATTCTGCCAAGCACCGCAGCTTCGAATTCGGCAAGTCCGGCGGCGGCACCGACGGCAAGCCCTGGACCATCAAGGTCGACCGCGACACCCCGGTGTCGGCGGACTCGCACTTGGTGTCGGCGGCTCCGCAGATGGGCGGCGTGGAGATCTGGCATCTGATCAACGGTTCCGGCGGCGGCTGGAGCCACCCGGCCCACATCCACTTCGAGGAAGGCCGCATCCTTTACCGCGACGGCAAGAAGCCGCCCCTGTGGGAGCAGTATGCCCGCAAGGACGTCTACCGTATCGGTTCCGAGGTGAATTCCTCCCGCCAGATCGACGTGGCGATCCGGGTCCGCGACTTCATCGGCACCTACGTGGAGCACTGCCATAATACGCAGCACGAGGACAACGCCATGCTGCTGCGCTGGGACAGCCAGCGCAAGGGCGACCTCAAGCTGAGCAGCCAGAACCTGCTCGCCATTCCGACGCCGATGATGGACTGGAACGGCGCCTGGTACGAGGATACCTATACGCTGCCGAGCTACCTGAACGGCGACACCCAGGCGGCACAGGGCTTCATCGTACCGACCCTGCCCTGATCGCGAAGGAGGCCGGTATGTTGCAAGCCCGCACTGCACTCCCCCGCGCGGGGCTGTGGCTGGCGCTCATGCTGGGCATGATCCTCGGAAGCGGCCCCTCGCGGGCCGCGCCCGAGGGCTCTCCCTGGGGGCGCGATTATTTTCCCAATGTGACGCTCCAGACCCAGGATGGGCAGAGCGTCCGTTTCTACGACGATCTCATCAAGGACAAGGTCGTCGCCATCAATTTCATCTTCACCGGCTGCACCGAGAGTTGTCCGGTGGAAACGGCCAATCTGAAGCGGGTGCAAAAGATGCTGGGCGAGCGGATGGGGAAGGATGTCTTCTTCTACTCCATCAGCATCGACCCCAGGCATGACACACCCGCCAGCCTCAAGACCTATGCCGACAAGTTCAAGGTGGGGCCGGGCTGGACCTTCCTCACCGGCAAGGCGGAGGACGTCACCCTGCTGCGCAAGAAGCTGGGGCTTTACCGCGACGACGCCGAGGGCCGCAAGATGGCGGGCCACAGCATCAGCCTGATCGTCGGCAACGAAGCCACCGGGCGTTGGATCAAGCGCTCGCCCTTCGATGAGCCAAAACTGCTGGCGCGCATGCTGGGCAGCACTTTGCCCCAGATCACCCATGCCGGTGCGAATCGGCTCAGCTACGCCTCCGCCACGGAAGTGCCGGTGCAGGGAAAGGGCGAGCGCCTTTACAACTCACGCTGCGCATCCTGCCATAGCCTGAGCAACCAGGACGGCATCGGCCCGGGCATGGCCGGCGTGACGCGCAAGCGCGACCGTGCCTGGCTGGAGCGCTGGCTGGAGAACCCGGCGGCGATGTTAGCCCGGAAAGACCCGGTGGCCGTGGCCTTGTATCGCCAGTTTAACCAGGTGATGATGCCCAATCTGAAGCTGGACAAGAGCGAGATCGCAGCCCTGCTGGAATATCTGGAAACACCGGGAGCGCTGGCGCAGCGGGATTGATAATGCTGGAGCCCGTTTCCACGCTCTGCGTGGGAGAGTCAAGCTCCGCGCCCTGAAGCGCTCATCCTCGCTCCCATGCTCCGCGTGGGAGCGGCAAAGCCCGGTCCTCCGCGCCAGTCTAAGGACGCGGAGCGTCCAGTCCAAGGTTCCCACGCTCCGCGTGGGAACCAGAAGAAGAGAGTGCTGAGCATCCCGCTCACCTCACGCTCGTTTCCGAGATGCCGGCAGGTGTCGGGCTGGGCGAGGCCGAGGGTTCCGGGCTGCTGGATGGCGAGGGGCTGGGTGAAACCGATGGTTCCGGACTGCCTGACGGACTGGGCGAGGCGGAGGGCGATGGGGATGGCGACTGCGTCGCGCCCGGCGCAATCAGCTTCTTGATGACGCCAGTTGCCAGATAAGCGCCATTGCCGTCGCGTGGAGCGGGCACCCCGCTGGTATTGCCCATGACATAAAGCTCGCCCTTGGCATCCTGTCCCAATCCGTATAGGGACATGCCGACACTGGTTTCGCCGCGCAGGTTCAGCTCGGTGATAGTGCGCAAGGGCAGGGCCCCGCCCTTCAACTGGCCGCCAGCTATCCTGAACAAGCGCCCGCTGGTATCGGCGGAACCGAAACTGCGCGCGTAGTCGCCAAATACATACTGGCCGCGCAGGCCCTTGATGGCTTTGCCCCGATAGACGAAACCGCCGACGATGGCGATGCCCTCGTCGTGGTCATATTGCGCAATGGGGTCGGTCAGGCCTGAGTCCGGGGCTCCGGCGCAGTTCCCTGTGCTGACGAAGGCGGCGCCGCTGCCGTCGCTGCCATTGGGGTTGAAGAAAAGGCTACCTTCCTTGTATCGCCAGCCGTAATTGCGACCCTTGAGTACGAAGTCCACTTCCTCGATGGCGTTCTGCCCCACATCGCCCGCCAGCAAGCTGCCCTTGGTCTTGTCGAAGGAGAACCGGTAGGGGTTGCGGAAACCGTAGGCCAAGATCTCGTCGCATAGGCCGTCGGCCCGGCATCCTGCGTCTCCGCCACGACTGCCGCGTGCGAAATAGGGATTGCTGCGCGGAATGCCGTATTGCCCGTTGGTTGAGGTTCGCTTGGTCGGATCGATGCGCAGGATCTTGCCGAGCGCCGTGGCGCGGTCCTGGCCGTTGCCGATGCCGGCGTTGTGTCCGCCGATGGCGTCCTGGTCATTGGCGCTGCCGCCATCACCCAGGGCGACATAGAGGAATCCGTCAGGGCCGAAGTTGAGCGCTCCCCCATTGTGGTTGAGCTGGGGTTGGTCGATGCGCAACACGACACGCCGGCCGCCGCTGATCACGGGTTGCGCGGCCCGCGGATTATCGATCCGCCATTCGGAAATCACCGTGCGGTGATTGGGCGCCGATCCGGCGGACAGGCCGGACAGGGTGAAGTCGGCCAGGCTCCCCGCATCGTAGGGCTCGGAGGTGTAGAGATACAACAGGCGGTTGCGCTGGTAGCGGGGATGGAAGGCCACGCCCAGGAGGCCGCGCTCGTCATAACCCGGGACAGCCGGAATCGCCAGTCCCAGATCGCTGACCAGAAGGTTTGAAACATCCAGCACCAGGTTCTTGCTGCCGGTCTTCACGTCGATCGCCCATAGCGTTCCGACCGTATCGGTGACGAACAGATGCCGTTTATCGCCGGGTGCGGCAATACCCCAGTTGGGGGAAACCAGGCCTTGGCCCGCAGCGACGATTGTCACCAGCGATGCGTCACTGCTGGAGCTGGCGCCGATGGCGTTAGGGATCGGGTTGCTGAGCGGGTCGCAACCGGCTGCCGGAGCCGTGGACGGTGTCGGGGAGGCGCTCGCTCCGGGCGTGGCGCTGGGCGAGGCTGATGCGCCGGGAACCGGCGAGCCCGCCGGGCTAGGCGTGGGGGATGCGCTCGGGGCGGCTGCCGTCACGGTGATGCGTCCCGTCATGCCCAGCGTGCAATGGGGCTTGCAGAAATAGGGGAAGCTGCCTGCCGTCCTGAAAGTGGCGCCATGGATGAAGCTGGAAACGGCACCCGCATTTCCGGAATCCCAGTGTCCGTCGGAACTGCAGCCGCTTCCCGAGGTGGTGGTGTGCAGGCCATTCTGGAAAACCCAGCGGACCGTGTCGCCTGCCTGGATGGTCAGGTTTGCGGGCTGGAAGCTGTTGCTGACAACCTGGACGACATGCTCCCGGGCATGTGCGTTGCCCGGCACGTAGGACAGGATGCCGCCAATCGCGCATGCAAGCAGAACCAGAGCATGCGGAACCACGTTGAGCAGAGTAGCCATGGCAGTCCTCCTGGCCGCGATGCGGCGGTTTCGATTTCACCAGGCAAAAACACACCACTACTCGTGCTCGCGCCAAGGCGCAGGCGGACATTGAGGCGTGGTAGTTATGCTGGTAGATTCCAGTTAGACGCTAAATGGTTCAAGCTCGGCGGCCCGTTTTTTCAGGTCATGCGACGCAAGACGCGCGCCGCGAAATGTGCTGCCGGCCCATGATCTTCGCTTTAGTACGGAATTTGCGCGTGAGCATTCTGGAAAACAATGGCAGGTGCCAGGGCCGCCTGGTGTGGATCGGCCTGCGCCCGGCGCGCCGGGCGCCGCTGCTCACCGCCGCGGAAGCGCGCGTTGACCCCTCAAGTGGGCTGGAGGGCGATCATTTTGCCGGACGCTACAATCGCCAACGTCAGATCACCCTGATTCAGGCGGAGCACCTGAGCGTGATTTCCGCCCTGCTCGAACAACCCGTGGAAGCCGCGCAGCTGCGCCGTAACCTGCTGATTGCCGGAATCAACCTGCTGGCCTTAAAGGGGCAATTGGTGAGCATCGGCGATGTCCTGCTGCGTATCAGCGGCCATTGCCACCCCTGCAGTCGTATGGAAGCTAGCCTGGGCCCGGGCGGTTACGACGCTATGCGTGGGCATGGGGGTGTTACGGCGGAAGTGCTACGGGGCGGCATTCTACGCGTGGGCGACCGGGTGACGCGGGCCCAGCAGGATCTGTTTGCCGAAGTGGAAGGCGACTCTGTAGGTGCCGAAGACCGGGAATGATCCGGTGGCTCAGGGGTGCCGGGGCTGGTGTCAGCTTAGAGCGTCTCCGAAAGGCGAAGAGCTTGCGGATGAAGACAGGGGGGGCGTGCTCCCGCACTGGGCGCATAAGGAACCCAGTTCGGCCAGGGACGAAGCCCGCATCTTGACCATCAGGCGCGCCCGGTGCGCATCCACGGTGCGCGGGCTGATGCCCAGCAACTGGGCGACCTGCTTGCTGGACTTGCCTTCGGCGATGAAGGCCATGATCTCGCGTTCGCGCGGCGACAACCGCGCGTAGCGCGCGCGGATATCCGCCTTGCCATTCTGCAATGCGCGTTGTTGGGCATCCAGTTCCAGCGCCTGTCTGATTCGCTCGATCAGTACCGCCGCGGAAACGGGCTTTTCCAAAAAGTCTAGCGCCCCCGCCTTCACGGCTGACACGGAATCGCGAATCGAGCCGTAGGCGGTCATGAAGATGATGGGCAGATTGATGTGGCGCTGGAGCAGTTCTTGCTGCACCGCCAAGCCGTCCATCCCCGGCATGCACAAATCCAGCAACAGGCAGCCTGGAATTTCCTGATTGTAACCATTGAGAAAGTTCTCGCCGTTGGCGTAGCAAACCACGCGATAACCGGCGCTGGATAGCGACAGTTTCAGGGCGTCGCGCACGGCGTCGTCGTCATCGATGACAAAAACGGTTGGGTCATGCTTCATGGGAATCTCCCGCCACTGGCAGCGTAAAATGGACGCAGCTGCCCTGCGTATTGCCCGCGTCCAGCCACAACTCGCCGCCATGGGCCTTGATGATGGATTGGCTGATGCTCAGCCCCAGGCCCAGACGTCCGCTGTTATCCGCCTGCATGTGCTTGAAGATGTTTTCCGCGGGCGTGCCCCGCATCCCCGGTCCGTTGTCCAGGACGCTGATGCGGACCCAGTTCATCAGGGATGCCGCGGTGATTTCCACCGTGGGTGCCTGACCCTGAACCGAAGCGCTGGCCTCAATGGCATTATGCAGCAAAGTAACGAGGACTTGCTGCAGCTGCACGGCGTCGCCTGAAACCTGCGGCAGATCGCGCGGCAATGCGATACTCAGGCGGCACTTGTGGTCCAGCGCGAAGCTGTCCACCAGCCCCGAAACCTGCTGCACCAGTCCATGGACATTGATATCCGCTACATCCGGGTGCAAGCGCCGCATGAAACTGCGCAGATGGGTCACGACTTCCATGGCCCGGTTCAACTGATTGCGTACCCGGACCACCAGGTCGGCGGCCAGCTCGTGGTTGAATGGGGTTAGCGCCGTCTGCAACGCGTCGCAGTAATAGCTCATGGCGGTCAAGGGTTGGGTCATTTCATGGGTTATACCTGAGGCCAGTTCGCTGATTCCGTGCAGGCGTGATTCCCGCGCCAGCATGTCGCGCTGCCTGGCCGTCTGCAGTTCCAGTTGGCGCTGCGCGGTAATATCGAAATGCAGCACCACTGCGCCGTCACAGGCCATCTCGCCAAACGCGGTGACCTTCATGGAAAACCAGCGGTATTGCTGCGGCGAATCGCAGGGATACTCCAGACTGAACTGACGTTGCCGACCGGAAAGCACCGCCTCGATGCCCTCCGCCGCAAGACCGGCTGTGGTGTCGCCGTCCTGCTGTGCCTGCCGGCAAACCTTGAGGTAATCCAGGTTGACACCCTCGGCGATGAACTGATTGCCGCCGTTGTCGCGGGCAAAGCGGCGCCAGCCCTCATTGACTGAGACGATCCGGCCGGATCGGTCCAGCACCGCGACATTGGCGGGCAGGGCATCCAGCACCAGGCAGAGCCTGAAGGTCGCTGCGCTCGGTAGGAAGTCGGCGTCGCCCAAGGCGCAGGGACCCCGCCCGCACTCGGGTTGCGGAATATCGCAACTTGCCTGGTCGACGCAAGCCGCTCCGCCTGAGCCACCGGAACTGCCTGGCACCACTGGCGGCGCCGACTGCGATAGTGTCATGGATTTGATGTGGATTTGCTCTAAGTACCTGAGACCACGTGCCGGCGGCCGGCTGAGGCCTCTATCGCGCATGATCACACTATATCGGGTTGGGGTCGATTTGGCAGCAGGTAGTAATACTTAACCAATTGAACGAATCGCAAGGCATCGGTCAATGGCGGAACATAACCTCTGCCGGTGATCCCACGATTTCGCATGGGTGTGACTCGCGCGCATTCGGATAGCCGGACAGACAGACCCGTTTGACGGACTGAAAGGAGCGTGCCGATGAACCAGCAACAATTGCAGCGGATGGCTAGGGCCGCAGGAGTGCCCGAGCAACTCAGCCGGGATGGTGTCCCTGGCATTCGCAGCGAGCCTCAACTGATCCGCGCGATACAACGGGCGCAGGGTTTGGAGGACTGCTTCCGCACGGACCGACGTTACACCTGCAAGAACCTTGAGTGTCCCTGGCGCGGCGACTGCATGCGACTGGTGGCGCATTGGCAGGCTTGAACCGATGACCTCCCTCTGAGGCAACCGGCTGCGATGGAGCGCCCCGGCCCGTCGGACGCCGGGCCTGTCATCCTGCCCGCATGAAAATGAGGACGAACTCATGCAAGACTTCGAAACACGGCGGACGGCAACATCTCTCTCGGCGGCAGATTTCTCTGCGGAACGGGTCCTGGAAGCCATCGCCGAACCCATCCTCGTGCTCGAACTGGACGGCACCATCCGCTATTTGAACCAGGCCGCCAAATGCCAGTTCGCGCGACGCCAATTGCCCGAGCCTGAAAAACTGGCCGCCGACCTGCTGGTCCGGGTTCGCCATAACCTGACTAATGTCGGGGCGCTGCCGGACGTTCCAATTCAGGGAGTCACGTGTCATGCCAACGCGGAAGGAGAAAATCTGGCACTGACCTTCGCGGCCTATCCCATGCCCGCAAGGGGAGTCGAGCCAACCCGGCTGGCCATTCGCCTGCACCGTCGGGATGAGAGTTCCGCGCTGCTACGTAAGCTGTTGCACTATGCAACCCATGATGAGCTGACGGGTCTGGTAAACCGGAGGGAGATCCTCATCCGGCTGCGGCGCTTGCTTCGCGCGGGACGCTGCAGGGCGCAACACATGCTCTTCTTCATGGACCTGGACCATTTCAAGCGGATCAACGACACCTGCGGACACCGAGCTGGCGACGAAACTCTGCGTCGCGTCGCGGCGTTACTCAGTGCTCAGGTCAGGAATCGCGACACTTTGGGCCGGCTGGGTGGCGACGAATTCGTGTTGATCATGGAGCACTGCCCGGAACACAAGGCGCTGGAGACGGCTCATGCCATGGTGGATGCCGTGCGGCGGGAGCGCATTTGCTGCGGGCCTGGACTGTTCAAATGCGGGCTCAGCGTCGGTGTCCTGGCCCTGGACGGCTCCGAAGGGGATGCGCAGACCCTGCTCGACCAGGCAGAGGCGGCCTGCTACGAAGCCAAACGCAGTGCCGGCGCGTGGCCTGCCGTCCTGCGGCGCCCTGGTTCTCGGCGGTAAGGTCCGCGCCCGGCAAGCGGCTACTGCACCTCGAAGGCGGCTTGCGCGTAAAGCTTCTTCTGTGAATCGACCACCTTGACCTTCCAGGGTCCGGTCATGATGCGGTCGATGAACTTGCTGGTGGCGGAGACCTGCTTGTCTTCCTTCACAGGCACCCGCACGCGGGCGATCAGCTTGTCCTTCCAGTACCAGTCGTGGAACAGGACGCGCCCCTTCAGACCGCCCAGTTCCGTGTAGAGATAGACCTTCACCAGGCCCTGCTCATTCATGGGGATGCTCTTGGGCAACTGGTCCACCGGTTCGTCCTTGATAACATTGCTGGTGAGTTGCGCGCGGCGCACATTGCGCGACTGGATCGACACCCGGCTGGGCGCGCCCGTCTTGCCCTGGGTGAGCGGCTTCTCCTCAATGGCGGGCTGCGCGCTGGGGGCCGGCTTGATCGCCGCCGATTCGCTGGCAGCGACTGCTTCTGCCCTAATTGGCGCTGCAGCAGGCTGGGTGACGGCCTGCGGGCTTTCTGCCACAGGCGCTGCAAGCTTGGCTGGAACGCCAGCGGTCTGCACCGGCTCTTCACTATCCCCGGAGCCGAGGAGGGCGCGGCCGCCTGCGTAGAGTCCAGACAGCAACAGAGCGACGATCGCCACGGCGGCAGCGATGCGGTGCCAGTAGTAGACCACTTGCGGCGCGGGCGGGAAATCCCGGTCCACAGCCTGTTCCTGGGATTTCGGGTTGATGAGGCGGATGACGACTTTATCGGTCATGGCGGGTCCATGGCGGTGAATGCGAAATGCGGCTGCCGGCCTGCCAGACCGCGCGGGGCGAGGGTTTCGCCCCGTCGTCTGGCACCGGGCATGATACTACCGCGCGCCGCTTGGAGCGAGCCTCAATCCCAGCTCAAGGCCCCGCCGGTCTGGTATTCCGTCACGCGGGTTTCGAAGAAGTTCTTCTCCTTCTTCAGGTCCAGCACCTCGCTCATCCAGGGGAAGGGATTGTTGGCGCCCGGGTATTGCTCCGGCAGGCCGATCTGGGCGCAGCGGCGGTTGGCGATGAACTCCAGGTATTCCTTGAACATGGGCGCATTCAGTCCCAGGATGCCGCGGGGCATGGTGTCATAGGCGTACTGGGTTTCGATGTCCACGGCCTCGCGGATCATCTGGATCATCTCGGCCTTGAAGCTCTCCGACCACAGGTGCGGGTTTTCCAGCTTGATCTGGTTGATCACGTCGATGCCGAAGTTCATGTGCATGGACTCGTCGCGCATGATGTACTGGAACTGCTCTGCGGTGCCGGTCATCTTGTTGCGCCGGCCCATGGAGAGGATCTGGGTGAAACCCACGTAAAAGAAGATGCCTTCGAAGATCACGTAGAAGGCGATCAGTTCCCGCAGCAGGCGCTGGTCGTTTTCCGGCGTGCCGGTGTGGAAGTGGGGGTCCGACAGGTACTGGGTGAAGGGCAGGGCCCATTCCGCCTTGCGCGCCACAGCCGGCAGTTCCCGGTACATGTTGAAAACTTCACCCTCGTCCAGCCCCAGGGATTCCACCACGTACTGGTAGGCGTGGGTGTGCAGGGCTTCCTCGAAGGACTGGCGCAGCAGGTATTGCCGGCATTCCGGGTTGGTGATGTGACGGTAGACGGCCAGCACCAGGTTGTTGGCCACCAGGGAATCGGCGGTGGAGAAGAAGCCCAGGTTGCGCTTGATGATGGTGCGCTCGTCCTCCGTCAGGCCGTCGGCGCTTTTCCACAGAGCGATGTCGGCGTTCATGTTGATTTCCTGCGGCATCCAGTGGTTGGCGCAGGCATCCAGGTATTTCTGCCAGGCCCACTGGTACTTGAAGGGCACCAACTGGTTCAGGTCCGCCCGGCAGTTGATGATCTTCTTGTCGTCCACCTGAATGCGGCGCGCGCCCATCTCGATGTTTTCCAGCCCCGTCGCGCCGGCATGCGCTTCTTCCGGAAAGGCCGGTTCCAATGAGATAGCCGTGTCCGTACGCAGGGGAGCGGCGGTGACCGCGTCCGGCAGAGACACCGGCTCGGCCACGACGGCTTTCGGCGGCGCCTTGGGTTCGGCGGTACGGTTGGCGGTGAGGCCTGCGAGCGGGTCGTCCCAGTTCAGCATGATCGTTTCCTCAGATGAGTTGGCAGGTATGGATCTTTAGTGTTGCTCGGGTTTGGCGCCGTGGCGCGGCACCATGCGCAGCAGTACGGTGTCCTTGTCGATAAAGTGGTGCTTGAGGGCCATGAGAATGTGGCCAGTCACCAGGATGCCCAGGGTCCAGCCGATGATTTCATGCACCTCCACCAGTTCCTTGCCCAGAGCCTCGTCCTTGTCCAGCAGGAAGGGCAGGGTGATGAATCCGGCCATTTTCACCGGGTAACCGAAGGCCGAACTCATGGCCCATCCGCTCAAGGGTTGGGCCAGCATCAGGCCATATAGGGCCCAATGCGCCCAGTGGGCGACTTTTTGCTGAAGGGCCGGGATGGTTGCGGGCAAGGCGGGCGGCTGATGGGTGAAGCGCCAAGCGATGCGGGCCACCAGCAGGGGCAGCACCACGCTGCCGATGGCTTTGTGCCACTGAATCCATTGGGTCTTGTCCGGGCCCTTGGGGAGGTCGGCCAGGTAGACGCCGGCTATCCAGACCGTGATGATGAGCGCCGCCATGATCCAGTGCAGCCATTTGGCCGCCGATGTGTAGTGTTCGTACTCGTCTTGCATGGCCGATTCCCTCCTCATGTCGGTCAGTAGGTATCGGCGGCGGGTGCCGCCTTGGTGTCCGGCGTCACCGGCCGGGTAATGCTGAAGGCCCCGCGCAGGTCTCCGAATTTGAAGCCGCGGGCCTGGTCTTGCGGATAAAGCGGCTGCAGCGCCGCCTTCACCTCCGGCGCGATCTGGGTGCCGTGGCAGGCCAGGCAGACGCCCTGGGTGGGAATGCCCTTCATGTAGCGGAAGATCGGTCCGCCCCCCTGATCCACAATTTCCGAGAACTCCAGCTGCCCCGGATCCGCGCCCTTGTCCCGCTGCGCCTGGAACTGCTCGAGCACGGAGCGCTCCCAGGCATCCGGCGCGTTGGCCGGGTTGCGCACCTTCAGGCTGGTGCGGGCAATGCGGAAACCACGCGCCTGCGAAACCTGGTCGGCGATGCCGGGCGCCTTGAGCTGACAGACCTCGATGGCCTTGACCGGGCCAGCCGTGTAGAGGGCGGCTTCCAGTTCGGACTTGAGCGCGGCGGAAAAATCCGCCACCGCCTTGCGGCTGTCGGTCACATAGGCGTCTTCCCCCGCGGCCAGTCCGGCCAGGGGCAGCATCAAGAGCCAGGCGGCAATCAGCTTACGTGGCATGGGCGATCTCCATAGGGTTGCGGATTAATCGGCTCGCGCCGTCCCTCTCAGCGGCCGACCTTGGCGATGGACTCGGCCACGGCTTTGGCTTCGGCCAGACCCAGGCCGGTGATTTCGCGCAGGCGCTTGATGGCTTCGATCATCTTGCGTGCCTGCACCAGGGCCTGGATTTCGGCGGCTTGCGCGGCATCGAGGTTCACCGTGCGGCCGTTGATCACCAGGTTGATGGGCTGGCCGCTTGCGGCAGGCGCCTGGCCGGACCCCGTTGCCTGCAGGTCGATATCGCGCGGGACGCTGGCGCCCAATCGGCCCGTCAGCCAGCCGAGCAGGAAACCGATGCCCATGCCCGCCAGCAGGTAGACGTAGTCCTTGGGGATGCCGAACAGGGCGTCTGCGGTCGTTTCCGGGTTCATGTGCGTGCCTCCGCCTTCACAGGGGTTTCTTGGCGCGGAACAGGCAGTAGCGTGCCAGGCCGCCGTGAAAGACCTTCCATTGCGCCAGCGCCACCTTGAAATTGGCGGTCTGCGCCTTCTTGCGCAGGCCGAGCCAGTGCATCAGAAGCTGCATGGGATAGGTCCACAGGGCCGTCAGGTACATGCGCCGGGAGGAGGGCAGGGTCTCCTTGGTCGCCTCGGTGATATGAACCTCGCGGAAGCCGCATTCCTCCATGCCCTGCTGGAATTCCTCCGCCGTCGCCAGATTGGGCACGGCCCAGCCGTTCAGGCAATCCATCACCGCCTGCCATTCCTCGTCGTTGAACTCGCGCCGGGTGGCGTAGCCGTCGCAGGCCATCAGGGTGCCGCCCGGCTTGAGCAGGCGGTAAGCCTCGCGGAAGAAATCGCGCTTGTCGGTGGCGTAGCAGCTGCTTTCCACCGCCCAGACCACATCGAAGGACTCGTCCGGGAACGGCGTCTTGCAGAAATCGGCCACCTGAAAGTCCGTCTTGTCCGAGACGCCGTGACGCTGCGCATTGCGCTTGGCGTGCGCCACCTGCTCGGCGCTCACCGTGATGCCGGTTGCCTTGCAACCGATGTTCTTGGCCAGCCAGATGGAACTGCCGCCGATGCCGCAGCCCGCGTCCAGAACATGATCGGTCGGCTGTATGCCGGCGATGGCGGCCATGATGCGGTTCTTGTTGCTGAGCGCCTGGCTGTGGGTCTTGATGCCCTCTTCCCAATAGCCGTAGTGCAGCGCCAGGTTGTCGTTGTCGAACCAGGCGGTGCGGTAATCCCAGTAACAGTCGTCATAGTGTTTGGCGGTATCGACGCGGATTTCCTCCTCGGAAAACTCGGCGCCGTGGCGCAGGGAGTCGTTGCGATAATCTTTGTTGGCTTCCAGGTAGTGCATATTCTTGTTCTGTTCTCGTAAAACGGGTTCCCGCGATTTGGGGCCGCCTAGGGTATCACCAATGCCCCGCGGCATCTTAGGGGAGACGGGCCTGGAGCGCTCAGGCCGCAGGGTGCCGGCGGATGGCAAACAGGGTGATGTCATCGGCCTGCGCGCCCTCGCCCTGAAAAGACCGCAGCGCCTCCAGTACAGTTTCGGCGACCTCCGTCGCACTGTGCCCGGCCGCGCTGCTCAGGGCCTGACTCAGACATTCCCGCTCGAACATGCCTCCCTCCCGATTAGCTGCATCAATGACACCGTCGGTGTAGAGAAAAAGCAGTTCGCCGGGGTTCAATTGGATGCAGGCATCTTCCAGCACGGGCTCATCGAGTACGCCCAGGGGCATGCCCTCGGCCATGGGCAGGTGGCGGACCTGGCCGTGGGGATTCATGAGCATTGGCAGTTCGTGCCCGGCCCGGGCGTAATGGCATTCGCCGGTCTCGGCGGCAAGGATGCCGTAGATGAGGGTGGCAAACACCTCGCCGCTGCCCATTTCCAGCAGCAGGCGATTCACTTGTCGCAGCGTCTCGCAGGGCGTTGACGCGGGATGCGCCAAGGCGCGCAGCAGGGCATGGGTCTGCGCCATGTAGATGGCGGCCGGAATGCCCTTGCCCATGACATCGCCCACTACGAAGCCCATATGCCGGTCATCCAGCGGAAACAGGCTGTAGAAATCACCACCCACAGCCCGCGCCGGCAGCATGGTGGCGCCGAAGTCATAGCCATGTAGCGCCGGAAACTGTGCGGGCAGGATGCTCGACTGGATTTCCCGCGCCAGCTTCAACTCCTGCTCCAGGGCGCGCTTTTCCAGCAGTTCTTCCTGGGCATTTTGCAACTGCTCGTAGGCATGCTGCAGACGGCAGTTTTTTTCCACCAGGCGCTTGACGGCCGTTTCATGGGCGCTAGTCAGGCGCTCGCTCAGCATTCCGGCCAGGCGGCAGCCGAATACGGGCGCATAAACCGCCAGATCGTCGAACTCGCCGAAGGGCACCCGCAACAGGTGGCTCGGAACCGTCGCCTTCACTGTGGCCATACGCCGATGCCCCCGGTTGAACAGGCCCATCTCGCCCAGGATCTCGCCGCGCCCCGACACATCCACCACCGCGTCCTCGGGCGCGCCCGCTGTCTTGAGTATCTCCATCTGGCCGTCGAGGACCACATAGAAATCGCCACTGGCGTCGCCTTCCTCGAACAGCACCTGGCCCGCGGCCAGCTCCACCATTTGCACCTGCTGGGCCAGACGCGCCTGCTCATCCGCGGGAAGATCGCGGATGAGGGGTATGTTGGCGAGTTGTTCGGTCAGTGCGGGGGACATGGGGTGGTGTTTTTGTGATCCGTTGGTTTAGATGTTGGTTAGTGGTCTTGGATTTAGATGATTAGGTTGTGTCGCTTCGCGACGTTTTTCTTGATTCGGGTTCCCGCACCCGAAGGCGGGATACTTTTCTTTGCGTGGCCAAAGAAAAGTATCCAAAAGAAAGGCCACCCGGTTGCCGCTTTCTTGCAGCGCTGCGCAATCCTGCTCCGCTTGCAAGCCGGGGTATACCATCCGTGGTTTACCCGTTCGCCGGGCGAAAGGTCCAAAGGACCTTCCGCTTTATCCGGCTCACCCTGCGCCCTTCGCTTTCTTCGGGAGTCGGCAGAAGGGTCATCCCTGTCCCTCTGCCGCCGCGCTTTATCCCTAAAGCGCCCCTTCGGGTCATTCCCTCGAAAGCTCCAGTGCTCGGCGCGGCAAACGGGCTTCACCCAACAAGCCTCATACGATGTGCCGACCAAGAAGGTTCCTAATGAACGTTCTTTCGCGACGATACAAACAAAAACGAAATTGAGTGCCTGGGCCTCGTATAAGACCCAGGGCTTTCATTTGGTGATTGGCATCACTAGTAGCCAAAGAGCCATTAAGAATCTAATAACTTTAATAATCTCTGCCACAGTGAATCTCACCTTCAGGGTTATCTCGAACATGATTTTTACCATGCAAGAGGAACCGCTGAGCGCCCAGCAATTCCGGATGAACCGAAAATGTTGGTTGGTGGTTACGGCTTCGAGAGCTGGATTGCCCTCAGATTTTGCGCTGAGGTGCCGCAAATTCGTCAGCATCGTCTAGCCTTGGCCACCTTGCATGGAGTCGCGACTTCCATGCGGATTTCTTGTTGGGCCGTGGCCACGGACTGCTTTACTACAAGCAGTGTTTCCAACAAGAATTTCCAAGTCGATTGAACCCGTTTGCCGCGCCGAGCATCGCAGTTTGCCCAAGGAGCAGCCCGAAGGGGCGCCGCACGGAGGCGGCGCGGCGGCGAAGGGACAGGGATGAACCTTTCGCCGACCCCGTAGGGCAAACGCGAAGCGCAGGAAAAAAGCGGCAACCGGGTCGCCTTTCTTTTGGTAACTTTTCTTTGGCGACGCAAAGAAAAGTTACTCGGCCGTGGGTCCGAGAACCCACAAGCCAAAAAGCCATGTTGCGAAGCGACACAAAATTCAAGCTTCCCTGAAACATCACATCCGGCAATCCCTGCCGGAACGCCCTCGTCACAAAACGGTGCGGAGCCTTCGCCCCGCACCCAAACCGCCGGAGGAGGGAGCCGACGTCTTCAAACTCACCGAACAAACTTACTGACAGGCCTCGCATTCCGGATCGGCAATGGAACACATCTTCACCGGAATCGCGTCGTCGATGGGGTCCATCTTCACCGCGTTGAGCTTGCCCTCGGCCAGGGTGCTCTTCTCCACATGGGTGGCGCCCAGGGAGCGCAGGTAATAGGTGGTCTTCAGGCCGCGCAGCCAGGCCAGCTTGTACAGGCTGTCCAACTTCTTGCCGTTGGGCTCGGACATGTAGAGATTGAGCGACTGCGCCTGGTCGATCCATTTCTGCCGGCGCGAGGCAGCCTCCACCAGCCAGCGAGGGTCGATCTCGAAGGCGGTGGAATACAGGGCCTTCAAATCCTCCGGAATGCGCTCGACCTTCTGCAAGCTGCCGTCGTAGTACTTGAGGTCGTTGATCATGACCGCATCCCACAGGTTCAGCTTCTTCAGGTCATTGACCAGATAGGGGTTGACAACGGTGAACTCGCCCGACAGGTTCGACTTGACGAACAGGTTCTGGTAGGTGGGTTCGATGGACTGCGACACCCCGCAAATGTTGGAGATGGTCGCCGTGGGCGCAATCGCCATGGTGTTGGAATTGCGCATGCCAAACTTCTTCACCCGCTCACGCAGGGCGTCCCAGTCCAGGGTGAAGGAGCGGTCCATCTGCAGATAGCCGCCGCGCGCTTCTTCCAGCAGGCCGATGGAGTCCATGGGCAGGATGCCCTGGCTCCACAGCGAGCCCTGGAAGGTAGAGTAGGCGCCGCGCTCTTCGGCCAGTTCGGTGGAGGCCTTGATGGCGTAATAGCTCACGGCCTCCATGCTGGCGTCGGCGAACTTCAGGGCGTCCTCCGAGGCGTAGGCGATGCGCATCTTGTACAAGGCATCCTGGAAACCCATGATGCCTAGCCCCACCGGGCGGTGGCGCAGGTTGGAGCGGCGCGCCTGGGGTACGCTGTAGTAGTTGATGTCGATGACGTTATCCAGCATGCGCATGGCGGTGGCCACGGTGCGCTCCAGCTTGGCGCTGTCCAGCAGGCCCTCGTCGGTGACATGCGCCGCCAGGTTCACCGAGCCCAGGTTGCACACGGCGATCTCGGCGTCGGAGGTGTTCAGGGTGATTTCCGTGCACAGATTGGAGCTGTGCACCACGCCCGCATGCTGCTGCGGCGAGCGCAGATTGCAGGGGTCCTTGAAGGCGATCCAGGGATGCCCGGTTTCGAACAGCATGGACAGCATCTTGCGCCACAGGGTCAGGGCCGGCATGCGCTTGAATAGCTTGAGTTCGCCCCGGTCTGCCTTCTCCTCGTAGGCCTGATAGGCCTTTTCGAAGGCAGCGCCGGTGAGGTCGTGCAGATCGGGCACGTCATTGGGCGAGAACAGCGTCCACTCGCCTTCCTCGGCGACACGCTTCATGAACAGGTCAGGCACCCAGTTGGCGGTGTTCATGTCGTGGGTGCGGCGACGGTCGTCGCCCGTATTCTTTCTGAGGTCGAGGAATTCCTCGATGTCGATGTGCCAGGTTTCCAGGTACGCGCACACCGCGCCCTTGCGCTTGCCGCCCTGGTTGACGGCGACTGCGGTGTCGTTGGCGACCTTGAGGAACGGCACCACGCCCTGGGACTTGCCGTTGGTGCCCTTGATGTGGGCGCCCATGCCCCTCACCCGCGTCCAGTCGTTCCCCAGACCCCCGGCGTACTTGGACAAGAGCGCATTGTCCTTGATGGCGCCGTAGATGCCGTCGAGATCGTCCGGGACGGAGGTGAGGTAGCAGGACGAGAGCTGCGGGCGCAGGGTGCCCGAGTTGAAGAGGGTGGGCGTGGACGACATGAAGTCGAACGAGGAGAGGAGGTTGTAGAACTCGATGGCACGGTCCTCCCTGTCGATTTCCGCGGAAGCGAGTCCCATCGCAACGCGCATGAAGAAGGCTTGCGGCAGCTCGAAGCGCTGGCCGTGGCTGTGGATGAAATAGCGGTCGTACAGGGTTTGCAGACCCAGGTAGCTGAATTGCAGGTCACGCTCCGGCTTCAGGGCCGCGCCCAGGCGCTCCAGATCGTACCGGGTCAGGTCAGGGGAGAGCAGTTCAAGGTCCGCGCCGCGCCGGATGTAGTCGGCGAAGTATTCGCCATAGCGCTCGGCCATTTCCGTTTGGGTGGCTTCGCTCTTGCCGTTGCCCAGGAAGCTTAGGGCCTCGCGGCGCATGCTGTCCAGCAGCAGGCGGGCCGATACCTGGGAGTAGTTCGGCTCCTGCTCGATGCGGGTGCGCGCGGTCATGACCAGGGCCGGGGCCACGTCCTTTTCCGGGACGCCGTCGAACAGGTTGCGCCGGGTTTCTTCCAGGATCCAGGCGCTGTCCACGCCGTCCAGTCCGGCGCAGGCCTCAGCGACGATGCGCTTGAGACGAGCCTCGTCCAGGGCCTTGCGACTGCCGTCGGCCAGGGTGACCTGCAAGGCTTCGCTACCGCTCTCCACGCTGGTCTCCGCGGCCTTCTCGGCGCGCAGACGCGAATGCTCCTCGCGGTAAAGCACATAGGAGCGCGCCACTTTCTGGTGCTCGGAGCGCATCAGCGCCAGTTCCACCTGATCCTGGATGTCCTCGATGTGGATGGTTCCGCCGGAGGGCAGGCGGCGGAACAGGGCACGCACCACCTGATCGGTCAGCTCCGCGACGGTTTCGTGAATACGGCGGCTGGCGGCGGCGGTGTTGCCCTCCACGGCGAGAAAGGCCTTGGTGATGGCCACGTTGATCTTGGTGGCGTCGAATCCGGTTACCTTGCCGTTGCGTCGGATCACCCGCACCTCGCCCGGGGCGTTGGTGCTGATCTCGGCGGCGGTCATGGCGGCGGGTGGAATCATGGGTGTGGCGGAGGGCATGCGGGCTGCGGATTCTGCTTCCATTTGGGGCTCCTTTCTCGCGAATCGGGTGTGCTGGATAATCAGCGTGACACACTATAGACTGTGGTTCTGAAAAAGGTCAAGCACACTATATTGTGCTTATCTCTGTTGAAAGCCTGTGGATGAAATGTGCATGAATGCACGCAGACCGCGCCGCGCCGGACTCCCGGGCAGCCGCCCATGGCCGGTTTGTTGTAGACTGTAGCGGTCCAAAAAAAACGATAACAACGAGAAAAGGACGGGACATATGCAGTCAGTGCGCGAATGGTTGAGCGATTGGATCGCGCGGGTGCTGCCCAATTCGCAGGCGGTGTCTTTTGCGATCTTTCTGACCGTCGTCGCGGTCACCGTGGTCAGCCTGGGTAAGATCCTGATGCCGGTGTTCGCCGCGGGGGTCATCGCCTACCTGCTGGAGGGTCTGGTCAAGCTGGGCGAGCGCGAGAAATTGCCGCGCCTGGTGGCGGTGGTGCTGGTGTACGTGCTGTTTCTGGCCCTGGTGTTTTTCGTATTCATCGCCCTGATCCCGCTGCTCTACCAGCAGACAGTGGAGTTGATCAAGCAGTTGCCGGCCATGATCAACCGCGGCCAGGTGCTGATCATGCAGCTGCCCGAGCACTACCCCAATTTCATCACCGAGGCGCAGATCTACGAGCTGGTGGCGGTCATCCGCCAGGAACTGGTGAGCTACGGGCAGTCCATGCTGACCTATTCGTACTCCTCCCTGGTCAGCGTCATCACCTTGATCGTTTATCTCATCCTGGTGCCGTTGCTAGTGTTCTTCTTCATGAAGGACAAGCACACGATCCTCGGCTGGTTCACCCAGTACGTCCCCCGTGACCGCAAGCTGTCAACCCAGGTTTGGCTGGAAGTGGACGCGCAGATCGGCAATTACGTGCGCGGCAAGTTCTTCGAGATCGTCATCCTGCTGGCGGCGAGTTACGTCACCTTCAGCCTGATGGGGCTGAACTATGCCTTATTGCTGTCGGTGCTGATGGGGCTGTCGGTGATCATCCCCTATGTGGGCGCCACCCTGGTGACCTTTCCAGTGATGCTGGTGGCCTTTTTCGAATGGGGGCTCGCGGACGATTTCTGGTATCTGATGCTGGCCTACGCCATCATCCAGGCGGTGGACGGCGTGGTGCTGGTGCCGCTGTTGTTCTCCGAGGTGGTGAACCTGCACCCGGTGGCCATCATGGTGGCGATCCTCTTCTTCGGGGGCATCTGGGGCTTCTGGGGCGTGTTTTTCGCCATACCCCTGGCTACTCTGGTGCAGGCGGTGCTGACGGCCTGGCCGAGGCTCTCGCCGGGCGAGGAACGAGCGACGGCTGGCGGAGCCGGCGCCTGAGGGCCATCGTGAGGCGTGCCCCGGCGCCTCAGCCTTTCACACAGATGACCTGCTTGAGGGTGTGGACTACCTCCACCAGATCGGCCTGATTGGCCATGACCTGGTCGATGTCCTTGTAGGCTCCCGGTATTTCATCCACCACGCCCTTGTCCTTGCGGCAGATGACGCCTTCGGTCTGTTTCGCCAGATCGGCGGCGGTGTAGGCCTTTTCCGCTGCGGTCCGGCTCATGCGCCGACCGGCGCCGTGGGCGCAGGACTGGAAGCTCCGGGCATTGCCCTTGCCGCGCACGATGTAGCTTTTCGCACCCATGCTGCCGGGAATGATGCCGAGATCGCCACGTCGGGCGCGAATCGCCCCTTTCCGCGTCACCCATACCGACGCGCCGTAGTGCTTTTCCCGCGCCACGTAGTTGTGGTGGCAGTTCACGGCCTCGGCGGTTACGTTGAAAGTGGGCAGGTGGCGGCGCAGGGCTGCGAGGATGATGTCCAGCATGGCGGCGCGGTTAGCGGCGGCGTAGTCCTGGGCCCAGGTGACCGCGGCGACGTAGTCGTCGAAATGCCGCGTGCCTTCCTGCAGGTAAGCCAGATCACGGTCGGGTAGGTGAATCAGCAGCCGTTCCATGTCCTGGCGCGCCAGTTCGATGAAGTAGTTGCCGATGGCATTGCCTATGCCGCGGGACCCGGAGTGGAGCATGACCCAGGTGTTCCCGGATTCGTCCAGGCACAGCTCGATGAAATGGTTGCCGCCGCCCAGGGTGCCCATCTGGAACATCCAGTTGGAATGCTTGCCAAAACGCTTGAGCAATTCCGGATGCCGGGCCAGCAGCGTCCTGAGTCCCGCCTCGAAGGCCCGGGCCCGCTCCAAGGGAGCTCGGTCGATGGTGTGCTGCTCGCGCCCCACGGGCACGTCGCGGCTGATCTGGTCGAACACCCGCTTCAGCAGGGTGTGGCTGAGGTTCTGTTCAGAGAGGGAAAGACGGCAGGCGATCATGCCGCAGCCAATGTCCACCCCCACGGCCGCGGGAATGATGGCCTGGCGCGTGGCGATGACCGAGCCGACGGTGGCGCCAATGCCGGTGTGCACATCCGGCATGGCCGCCACATGATCATGAATGAAGGGCAGGGAGGCGATGTTCAGCAGTTGCTGGCGGGCGGTCTGCTCCAGTTCCTCGGTCCAGACCTCTACCGGCGCCTGACTGCCCTGCAATACCTGTTTAACGGGCATGGGCTGTTCCGTTCTTGATGCCGGCCGCAGAGGCCAGCGGCCGGGGGTTGCCCCTTACGAAAGAGCCCGGTAAGGGGTGCCTCAGGGCTTGAGGGCGGAGGCTTCCCGTGCTAGACGGGTGATTTCCGCCCAGTTGCCGGCGGCAACCAGATCCTTGGGAGTCAGCCAGGAACCGCCGATGCAGGCCACGTTGGGCAGCTTGAAGAAATCCGGCGCATTCTGTGGATTGATGCCGCCGGTGGGGCAGAAGCTCACCTGGGGAAAAGGACCCCGGAAGGAATCCAGCATCTTGATGCCGCCTGCCGCCACCGCCGGAAACAGCTTCATGACGGTGAAGCCATATTCCATGGCGTGCATGACCTCGGACATGGTGGCCACGCCCGGCAGGAAGGGCAGCTTGCTGTCGGCGGCGGCCTGCAGCAGCTTGGGCGTGCTGCCCGGCGAGACGCCAAACTGTGCGCCGGCGGCGATGGCGGCGTTGAGTTGATCCTGCGTGGCGATGGTGCCCACGCCGACGATGGCGTCGGGAATTTCGGCGCGGATCGCCTTCACCGCATCCAGGGCAGCGGCGGTGCGCAAGGTGATTTCCAGCACGCGGATCCCGCCAGCCACCAGGGCACGGGAGAGGGGCACGGCGTCTTCCACCTTGTCCACCACCATGACCGGCATGACGCTGGTCGCCGCGATTATCTCGTCAAGATTCATACAAGCAGGTCTCTCGTTGGGTTTGGGTGTCTGTGGCGGGCTTGCTTCAGTCGTCGAACTGGAAGGTGCAGGCGCCGCGTTCGGCGGTGTCGGCGATCTGGCGCATGCCGCTGAAGAGTTCGCGACCGTTGCCGAATCCGTTACCGGACAGGTCTTTGGTGGCCAGCTCGCGGCGTTCCCACTCGTCCGCCGGCACTTCGGCGGTCAATTCCCCGGTAGTCGCGTCCAGGCGCAGCATGTCGCCATCGCGCACCTTGGCCAAGGGCCCGCCCATGGCGCACTCCGGCGAAATATGGATGGCGGCGGGCACCTTGCCGGATGCGCCGGACATGCGGCCGTCGGTGACCAGGGCCACCTGAAATCCGCGATCCTGCAGCAGGGTGAGGGACGGAGTGAGTTGATGCAATTCCGGCATGCCATTGGCGCGCGGCCCCTGGAAACGCACGACGGCGATGAAATCCCGCTCCAGTTCGCCGCGCTTGAAGGCGGCGATCAGGTCTTCCTGATCGTCGAACAGCACGGCGGGGGCGCGCACCACGCGGTGCTCCGGCGCCACCGCCGACACCTTGATGACCCCGCGTCCCATATTGCCATTCATCAGGCGCAGACCGCCGTCGGCGCTGAACGGCGACTTGGCGGTGGCCAGCACGGCGGGGTCGAGACTTTCCGCCGGGCAAGGGCGCCAGGCGATGCGGCCGCCGTCCAGACAGGGTTCCTCGGCCCAGCGCCTAAGGCCCTGGCCTAGGACGGTGTTGACGTCCTCGTGGAGCAAACCGGCGTCCAGTAGTTCGCGGATCAGAAAGCCCATGCCGCCGGCGGCGTGGAAGTGGTTCACGTCCGCCTTGCCATTGGGATAGACCCGAGCCAACAGAGGCACCACGGCGGACAGGTCGTTGAAATCGTCCCAGTTGATGTCCAGGCCAGCGGCGCGGGCAATCGCAATCAAATGAATGGTGTGGTTGGTGGAACCGCCGGTGGACAAAAGGCCGACGATGCCGTTGACCACGACGCGCGCATCGACGATGTCGCACAGGGCTGGGGTGGACGGGTCTCGCGCCATTTCCGCGGCTCTGCGGGTCGCGGCCCGTGTCAGCGCCTCGCGCATCTCCGTGCCGGGGCCCACGAAGGATGAGCCAGGGAGTTGCAAACCCATGATTTCCATGAGCATCTGGTTGCTGTTGGCGGTACCGTAGAAGGTGCAGGTGCCGGGACCGTGATAGGACGCCATTTCCGACTGCAACAAGGCGTCGCGGTCAGCCTTGCCCTCGGCGAACAACTGGCGGACTTTGGCCTTCTCGGCATTGGAGATGCCGGTGGACATGGGGCCCGCGGGCACAAAGAGGCCGGGCAAATGGCCGAAGCGCAGGGCGGCGATTAACAGCCCGGGCACGATCTTGTCGCAGATGCCCAGATACAGCGCCGCATCGAATACCTTGTGGGATAAGCCGACGGCCGTGGCGAGGGCGATCACGTCCCGGGAGAACAAGGAGAGTTCCATCCCACTCTGGCCTTGGGTCACGCCATCGCACATGGCAGGCACACCGCCGGCCACCTGGGCCGTGACGCCTGCCGTGCGGGCCTCGTCCTTGATAATGCTCGGGTAGGTTTCGTAGGGCTGATGGGCCGACAGCATGTCGTTATAGGCCGTCACGATACCGAGATTCGGGGCCTTGGCCTCCTTTAACACCAATTTGTCATTCTGCGGCATGGCCGCATAGGCGTGGGCGACGTTGGTACAACTGATGCGGCTGCGCTCGACCCCATCCTGGCGGGCCTGACGCATGCGTTTCAGATAGGCGTCGCGCTTGGCCTGGCTGCGCTCGCGGATACGTTCGGTGACGGCAACTAAAGTCGGATGCTGGGACATAGGTTCTCGATGGGTCGGGCAGCCGGAAGCGCATTCCATGGCGAGGGCCGGCGTTCGCGGGAGAAAACGATGAATTTAAGCCGAAGCACGAAGGCAGTGTCAAGGATCGCCGCCGTGGCTTAGCCCTGTCTGGGCGGCCGTCGAGGCGTGGGGCGGTCTTGGAACGACAGGCCGGAGCAGGAGTATAAAAAAATATGTCACCCATCTCATTTTCAATGAACCTTTTGCCTGAAAAGCGGAACTCAAAGGGCAGACGACTGGTAGTGCGCTAAACAGGGGTTCCAGCCTGGGAAGGGGCCGAAAGTGCAACGATCTGACAAGCCGGGTTCTATAATGCGTACGTCTTTACAATCTAGAGCTCGCTCTCCGATGGCCGAGAATGTACGCGACGAGATCAGCGACGAAGACTTGCTGGCAAGTATCTGCAACGCGGATCAGCGCGCCTTTGAGATATTTTACAAGCGTTACTATCAGAGACTGTTTCGGTTTTCGTATCGAGTCACGCGGCGACTGGACCTGATCGAGGAAGTCATCAACGACGTGATGCTCGTGGTTTGGAACAAGTCAGCCTCGTTTAATAACGAGGCCAAAGTTTCCACCTGGATTTTGGGTATCGCCTACAAGAAGTGCTTGAAGGCGATGTCCGACCGGGGCCAAACCGAGCTCGTGTCGCTGGATGAATTCGAGGAACTGGTGCCTGGCGTTCGTGACAGCGCCATGCAGCGTGTGGAGTTGGATGATTGGCTGGAGGCGGCATTGAGCCGGATTTCGCCTGAGCAACGGGCCGTGTTGGAGTTGACATACCATCACGGCATGCATTACAGCGAGATTGCGGACATGCTTGGTTGCCCCGAGAACACGGTCAAGACCCGCGTTTTCCACGCGAGGAAGAAACTGCAGTCGCTGGTTGAAGAACTGAATGACTCGAGCCCATTTGAGCACAACGGTGAATCTCTATGAACAAGCAGACACAGAAGTCGGTTTATTCTGACCATGACGACGTGTTGATGTTGCTGCCCTGGTACGCCAATGGCACTCTGGTTGGCAGCGATCTGGACAAGGTGCGCAACCACTTGAAGGTATGCCTGACCTGTCGTCGGGAAATGGCCAGCGCGGAATTCCTCGTGGCTGGGCTGCAGCGTGAGCCTGTCATGGAGATTTCCTACAAGCCCTCGTTCGATCGTCTGATGGTTCAGATTCGCCGGGAAGAGCAGGCAAAGGCGGCGCCTGCGCCGAAAACGGCTCGTGTTTCCGGGCTCGCGCATTTTGCCGGTTGGCTGTCCGAGTGGATGTCGCCGAAGTACCTGGTGCCGGCCCTTGCGACGGTGACCATGGCAGCGGTCATCCCGTTCCTGCTGCGCGGCGAAGGTCCGGCTACCGATGATGCACAGGTATACCAGACATTGGCGATGCCGGGGAGCATGGCCAAGTACTCGGGAAGCGATGTGCAACTGGTGTTTTCCGGTGATGCATCCAAGCAGGAAATCAGCCGATTGATCGCAGCCGTTCAGGGCGAACTGGTGGATGGCCCGAGCCTGAAAGGGGTTTACACGGTACGTATCGCGCACGGTCGCGATCTGGCCGAAGCACTGTCGCGGCTGCGCCAAGACACCAAGGTGGTGTTCGCCGAGCCGGTACTGGGTCCGGGATTCTCGTCTGATAAATGAGCTAGGTGAGGCATCCGCCATGAAACCGAGTATGAAGATTTTGACGGCTTGCCTGGCTGCGCTACTTACGCAGGCATGTACCACTGACGGTACCAATCGGGATGTCTCGGGCGTGAGTGCCGACGCTAAGCCGGGTGCCGTTGTGGCTTTAGAGAAAACACAGATCCTGGTGACCTTCAACGACGAGCGGGTCAATCGGGTACCCATCGCGGATGCCGTCAATACCTACCGCGCGCGCGGTAGTTACAGCAATTCGACCTATAGCGAGCGCGTTGCCGAGAGCCTGGCACAAACCTACGGCTTGTCCCAGGTCGCGCAATGGCCTGTAACCACTCTGGGCGTTCATTGTGTCGTTTACGAGGTTCCCACCAAGTCCACCGACGACGTCATGAAGCGGCTGGGGGCGGACCCTCGGGTCGGCGTCGTGCAGACGATGAATCAGTTCCACGTGATGAACTCGCCATCCGCTAAACCCTACACGGATCCTTATTACAAGCTGCAGTCCGGATTGCATGAGATGCAGCTAAATGACATCCACCGCGAAGTCACGGGTCGGAACGTGAAGATCGCTGTGATCGACACGGGTGTGGACGTGGATCACCAAGATCTCAGCGGACAACTCGACCGGTCCGAAAACTATGTCCCCAAGTCCGGCGATTCCGATGGCAATGTGCATGGCACCGCGGTGGCCGGGATCATCGCCGCCATCGCCAACAACGGTCGCGGCATCGTCGGCATCGCGCCAGATGCAAGGCTGATTTCGCTGAAGGCATGCTGGCAAGAGAAGGCGGGGCAACCTGAAGCCGAGTGCAACTCCTTCACCTTGGCGCTCGCGTTGAACAACGCGATCCTGATGAAGCCGCAGATATTGAATATGAGTTTGTCGGGCCCCGAGGACCCTCTTCTCAGCCTGCTGATACAGAAGGCCATGGATGAGGGCATCATCGTCGTAGCCTCTGTCCCCAGCAAACACGCGAGCAATAACGCCTTCCCTGCATCCATGAAGGGTGTAATCGGTGTGCAGTCGGTTCCGGGTGATTCCATTTCCTTAGGGAAGTCGGGTACGAGGGTCATCGCTGCGCCTGGTAACGAAATTCTGACGACGATGCCGCATGACGGTTACAGTTTCATGACCGGCAGCTCCTTTGCTGCTGCGAACGTTTCGGGCGTCATTGCGCTGCTTCTGGAGAAACGACCACTATTGAACAGCGCCCAGGTGTTCGACATTCTCAAGCGCAGTGCAGAGAACAGTGGGGACAGCCACAGTATCAACGTGTGCAATGCGGTCGCTCAGGTCGGAGCGTCCTCGCCGGGATGCGGGCTCAGTCGCACCTCGGCAGGAGGCAAGAAGACATCGGGGCTGTTCGCGAGCGACACGCCGTCTTAATCAAAGCCGACAGCCCGGCGTAAACACCGGGCTGTTTTTTTGATCCGCTTGACTACAATTGTGGTTCTGTGTATTCTAACTGCCACTATGTCGCTCGCACTTCGAATCAAGCAGGCTCGATCCGCAGCCCGGCTTACCCAACGTGATCTGGCAAAGCGTTCGCTTCTCAGCCAGCAGATGATTTCCAAATTGGAAAACGGTTTGGTGGAATCAACGACCGAGGTCTTCAATCTCGCCGCGGCACTGAATGTCGACCCACGTTGGTTGGCGACGGGGCAGGGTGAAGCGATGAAAAGTTCCCAGGGAGGTGAGGAAGCCGGGCGACCCGTCGCCTATGTGCCGTTGCTCTCGTGGGTGGCGGCGGGCAACTGGCGCGACATGGCGGATCAGCGTTCACCCGCAGATGCCGAACGGGTTCCCGTAACCTGCCGGGTTGGGGACGGTGCCTACGCTCTTAGGGTCCATGGTGACAGTATGGAGCCCGTGTTTGCCAACGGTAGCATCATCGTGGTCGATCCGTCTCTTGAGGCAAGGAATGGCAGTTATGTGGTGGTGCGCCTGGATACCGCGGCGCAAGCGACTTTCAAGCAACTGGTCATCGATGGCGGTCAGCGTTTCCTCAAGCCCTTGAATCCCCGCTATCCGTTGATGGAGATCAGGGAAGAGGCCACGCTCTGCGGTGTCGTGAAACAGATGCTGATGAATTTTGAGTGATGTTTTTGCGACGAAAATACTAGGATTGTAGTCTTTCTGCGTTATTGTCCTGTTTGTCAACGACGGCGTGGCCGTCCATCAATCGAAGGGGGTCAGTATGTTGGAGAAGCTCATTATTTGCCTGGAGCGCTTGCAAGTCCGCCTGGAACAAAGGCATTTGCGGCGGCAGCACGACCGTTCCCTGAGAACGGCCAAGGTCGAGATCAACCGGCTCTCCAGAATGCGTCTTACCTGAAAATCTGAGCATTAGACCTGCGGCGCAGGATTGCCGGAGTGGTCATGTGACGGGATTGGTTGCCCGGCGGGACGCCAAACGAGCGTCCCTCATCGCGACCATCCACAGCACGGCTGTCGATTTCTGCCACTCGTGGCCGATAGGACGGAAAGGCGCCGCTTTACAGCAAGACGATGCGGAGCCATACCGCGGAGGTGATACCTACTCTTCTCCGTGCATAAGGATCGGCGCTGTAATCGGGTGGCTGCTATGGCACGCATGGGTCTATGTAGTCTGGTCGGGCTCCTGGCATTTCAGTTAGGTTTTCTATCCCCTGCTGCCTTGGCTGCGGCCTGGGATGGGTATGGACGCAGCATGCCCAGCACGCGCTACGAGCGGGATGAGGGGGCGCTGGCCAAGTTTTCTCCAGGGAAGACGTTGAAGGCATTTGCGCCCTACCAGGACCCGCCCTTCTCCGAGGCCCTTGCCCTGCCTAATCCCCTGCGTGAACCGCTCTTTCAGAGCTATCGGGTCATCGTGGTGGTAAACATGCTGAGCCAACCATTCTGGGGGAGGGCGCAGACGCTTCGGGTGTACCTGCGTGGTCAGGGCTTGATCCGCTACTGGTTGATTTCATCGGGCGGAAAGGGATTCGAGACGCCCTCGGGATACTTCGTGCCCCAAGGTTTCTCCTCCCGGCACTGGTCCAGTCGTTATGATGCGCCCATGCTGTGGGCGGTGTTTTTCAACTCCGGGATTTCCCTGCATTCCTCCCTGGATCGTGGTGCCCTGAGGGACATGGGACGTGCAGCTACTTCGCATGGCTGCGTGCGCATCGAGGACCATCGCGCTGAGGAACTGTACCATCTCATAGGGCACAGCGGTTATGGACCGGTGGACCGTCTTGACCGCAACGGGTTACAGATAAAGAAAAAGGGGCAGGCCGCCAAGTTGTTGGCCTACAAGACCCTGATCATCGTTGCACCCACCCGCCAATGGGGGACGCAGCCTTCAGTGAAGCAAGCCGCCAAGGTAAACGTGGCTCACAAGGCCTCAGAGGCCAGCGTTGCCAGAAATCTACCGGCCACGCGAACCAGTGCAAAAGCAGGTTCTAGCCAAACGGCGCAGACGAACGCGAAATCTCATCGGAACAGAACGCAAAAAGCCCGCAAATAGCGGGCTTTGCAGCGTCCGTGGACGCCCTAAATAGCTGGCGGAGAGAGAGGGATTCGAACCCTCGATACGCTATTAACGTATACACACTTTCCAGGCGTGCTCCTTAAACCACTCGGACATCTCTCCAGTTAAGCGCGCATTTTAACGTGTAAATTGGCGCTTGTCATCCCTATGTAGGCTGAAAAACCGGGGTTCGGGAGGCTTGGCTTTCAGCAACTGCCGGGCCAGCGCTTCAACGGTTGGTCAAGGGCAGTTCATTCTGCTCATCCAGTGAACGCTCCTGAGTTGCACCGATCTCCTTGGGTTTCAGCGTTAGCTTGGCGATTCCGGTCCAGGAAGCCATGAACAGTCCCATGCACAGGGCAGTGACTGTGAGACGGTCCGGCTGCTTCATCCAGAAGAGTATCCATTTAGGCTTGATGAGGCCGATGATGAGGATCAGGACAGATAACAAAGCCACAATTTTCAATGTCAGGATCATGTTCTTCTCGCGTCGAAAGGGTGTGATGAAAACGCATGCGCCGAATTAGACAATAAATTTCCCATCTTCTCCATAGTCATCTTCTAGGTCTTCCGAAGGGCCGTTCAATCCGTTTGCCGGCGCGCCAGACGCCTTGCGCGCCGCCGCCATCGGTCGACTTTCCAGCGCTTGCGGGCTATCATGCGGCATATTTTTTCCATACCGATTCAAAAGACTGCGCATGGAATCATCAATTAGCCACCTGGTTCTATCAGGCTTAAACCTGATGCTGATCGGCATGACCATTGTGTTTCTGTTCCTGGCACTACTGGTCTGGATCATCGGATTTACGGCGCGTCTGGTAAACCGGTTTTCGCCGGAATTCAGCGTAACCGTACCGGAACCGGGCACTGTCTACCCCGTGAGCCACGAGCCTGAGTCCGAGTCCGAACTGATCGCCGTGATCAGCGCTGCCATCCACCGGCACCAAAACAACTAAAACGAATAAAGCACTCGAAGGAGTAACTTCATGGCCAATCGGCTCGGCATCACCGAGGTCGTTCTGCGCGACGCCCATCAGTCTCTGCTGGCAACCCGCCTACGCATCGAGGATATGCTGCCCATCTGCGGCAAACTGGACCAAGTGGGCTTCTGGTCCATGGAAAGTTGGGGCGGGGCGACTTTCGATGCCTGCATTCGCTATCTGGGCGAAGACCCGTGGGAACGGCTGCGTACCCTGAAGCAGGCCATGCCCAATACACCCCAACAGATGTTGCTGCGCGCCCAGAATCTGCTGGGATACCGTCACTATGCTGACGACCTGGTGGACAAGTTTATAGAACGCGCCGCCGAAAACGGCGTCGATGTGTTCCGGATTTTCGATGCCCTGAACGATGTGCGCAATTTCCAGCGCGCCGTTAAAGCCGCCATCGAGTGCGGAAAGCACGCTCAAGCGGCCATTTCCTACACCGTAAGCCCGGTCCATACCATCGACATGTGGGTGGATCTGGCCAAGCGCCTGGAAGATATGGGGGTCCATTCCGTCGCCATCAAGGACATGGCCGGATTGCTAAAACCCTATGTCGCAGAGGAGTTGATTTCCCGATTGAAGGCGTCCCTGAGCGTACCGATCCACATGCAGTGTCACGCCACCACCGGCCTCAGCACGGCGACTATCGTCAAGGCGGTGGAAGCGGGCATCGACAACGTCGATACGGCCATTTCTTCCATGAGCATGACCTACGGCCACAGCCCGACCGAATCGGTGGTATCCATCTTCGAAGGTCTTGGTCGCGATACCGGGCTGGATATCGCGCTGCTGGAAGAGATCGCCTCCTATTTTCGCGAAGTGCGCAAGAAGTACGCAAAGTTCGAGGGTACCCTGCGGGGCGTCGACAGTCGCATTCTCGTCGCCCAGGTTCCAGGCGGCATGCTCACCAACATGGAGAGTCAACTCAAGGAGCAGGGCGCCTTGCAGCGCATGGATGAAGTGCTGAAGGAAATTCCCCTGGTACGGGAAGATTTGGGCTTTATTCCCCTGGTTACGCCCACGTCTCAGATCGTAGGCAGTCAGGCCGTCATCAATGTGCTGGCCGGCGAACGCTACAAAACCATCACCAAGGAGACGGCTGGCGTTCTGAAAGGCGAATACGGCGCCACACCCGCGCCCGTCAATGCGGAATTGCAGGCCCGCGTACTGGGAAGTTTCGAGCCCATCACCTGCCGTCCGGCTGACCTCTTGGAGCCGGAGCTGGATAAGCTGACTGCGGAGTTGGACAAACTCGCCTTAGAACAAGGCCTACGCTTGGCCGAGCAGGCAGTGGATGACGTCCTTACTTACGCGCTATTTGCGCAGACCGGTCTGAAATTTCTGCAGAATCGCGGAAAACCAGAGGCCTTTGAGCCGGCCCCAGGTTCGGGGCCGAGTGCGGCGGTCGTGGCCGAAAGCGATAGTGCCAACGGTGCCAAATCCTATGTCGTTCGAGTCAATGGCCGCAATTACCAGGTAGAGGTTGCCCCAGGCGGTGCGCTCACGCAGCTCATGCCGGTGGGTGCGGCGGCGGCGCCATTGGCCGCGATGGGGGCGGAGAATGTCAAGGCGCCCATGGCGGGCCATATCCTCCGAATCAATGTCAGGGAAGGGCAGGGCGTCGACGCGGGACAGGTGGTTGTGGTCATGGAGGCCATGAAGATGGAGACCGAGGTCCGCGTGCGCGGATCCGGGACCGTGCAGGAGGTGTGCGTTAAGGTTGGCGACACCGTGGCCGCCAACGACGTTCTGGTCAAGCTGGGATAAGGGCGCGCACCCATGGGCAGTTTTGCGGATCTGTGGCTGAGCACTGGCCTGTCCAATTTTCAGTGGGGCCAGGTGGTGATGATGGGAGTGGGCTTTCTGCTAATTTATTTGGCGGTACGCAAGGGCTTTGAGCCCCTGCTGCTGCTTCCCATCGGTTTTGGAGCGGTTTTGAGCAATATTCCTGTGGCGGGCATTGCGGAGGAAGGAGGGCTGCTGTCGTATCTGTACTATGGCATCAAGTCTGGCATCTTTCCTCTGCTGATCTTCATGGGCGTCGGTGCCATGACTGACTTCGGACCCATGCTGGCCAACCCGAAGACCCTGCTTCTGGGAGCGGCCGCCCAGTTCGGTATCTTCGGTACTCTGCTGGGTGCACTGGCGCTCAATGCGGTGCCAGGACTCAATTTTACCTTCCGCGACGCCGCGGCCATCGCCATCATCGGGGGTGCCGATGGTCCCACCGCAATTTACGTGGCTTCGCGGCTGGCGCCGGATCTCCTGGGTGCCATTGCGGTGGCAGCCTATTCCTATATGGCCTTGGTACCCCTGATTCAGCCGCCCATCATGCGGGCCCTGACCACCCCCGAGGAGCGCCTGATTGAAATGGAGCAGATGCGCCATGTCGGCCGGCAGGAGAAAATCGTCTTTCCGCTGATTCTATTGATGCTGGCGGCCCTGCTGTTGCCCTCCGCTGCCCCTCTAGTTGGGATGTTCTGTCTGGGCAATCTGATGCGCGAGTGTGGCGTGGTGGAGCGTCTCAGCAAGACATCCCAGAACGAACTGATCAATATCGTCACCATCTTCCTCGGCCTGTCGGTGGGTTCCAAGCTCAGCGCCCAGGCCTTTCTGAGGCCAGAGACTCTGGGCATCCTGGTGCTCGGCGCCATAGCCTTCAGTTTTGGGACGGCCGCAGGTGTGATCATGGCCAAAATCATGAACCGGTTCAGCGAGCATAAGGTAAATCCACTCATCGGCGCGGCCGGCGTTTCTGCCGTGCCCATGTCGGCACGCGTGGCGAACAAGGTCGGTCAGGAAAGCAACCCCCACAACTTCCTGCTGATGCACGCCATGGGACCCAATGTGGCAGGGGTCATCGGTTCGGCCGTGGCCGCAGGCGTGTTGCTCGCCCTGGTTCAATAACGGCTACGGTCCACACTTCCGTCAGATGATGTGAGGCGGGTACATGGCCTTGTCGATTCGTCGGTATGAACTAAACTGACGCACTTGCACAAAAGCCTGTGCCTGTTTTGGATTCAATTCGGTGAGATGTCCCTTCAATCTGGTTTGTGCCCCTGGGTTTCAAGCCAAGACGCCCTGCCGTCGCGGCGCAAGCCGTGTAGCGAGAGCTCAATCGACCAGGCTCTCCACGTTCAATTTGCGATCTGAATACGATCAGCGCCACCGTGGGTATTCTGGTCGCGGGGAACAGAGGATCTGATGCTCGGCCTGTTGACTCTCGTCAAAGATTGCGCGGGCAAGCGCTGAACCGTCATGCAGCGGACAATGACAGACCACATGCTCGTCTTGCTGAGCACGTTTCACCATCAACTGGGCGCCTGGCTGCACATGTTTGCCACATGGCGGGATGTGGGGATGCGAGACGCCCAAGGCTGGCTGGAGCGGGTGCCCTGGCCCGCGGTCGGCGATGCCGTATCCAGTTTCGTGTTCTATTATCCGCTGGTCATGTCCTATGTTTGGATGATCGGTGCGATCCTGTTTTACCTCATCTGGGAGCGGCGCGATGGGGACATGGTCGAGGATATGCCGAGGCGCTCGGACCTGCCGCCAGTATCCATCCTCATCCCCTGCTTCAACGAAGCCCAGAACATCCGCGAGACCGTGGAATTTCTGCTGCAGCAGAAATACCCGGATTTCGAGATCCTTGCCATCAATGATGGCAGCCGGGACCGCACCCTGAGTATCCTGCGGTCGCTGGCGAAACGCCATGAACGGGTGCGCGTGGTCAATCTGCATACCAACCAGGGCAAGGCGATGGCTCTGAAAGCGGGCGCCCTGCTGGCGCGGCATGAATTCCTGGTCTGTATCGACGGCGATGCTCTGCTCGCCCCGGAGGCCTGCGCCTGGATGGTCCGGCATTTTCTGGATAATCCGCGGGTAGGCGCGGTGACCGGAAATCCGCGCATCCGCACCCGTTCCAGCTTGCTGGGCAAGATCCAGGTCGGCGAATTTTCTGCCATCGTAGGGCTGATCAAGCGCGCACAGCGGGTTTATGGGCGGGTATTCACGGTTTCCGGTGTCATTGCGGCCTTTCGCAAGTCCGCCCTGCACCAGGTCGGCTACTGGAGCAATGACATGGTGACCGAGGATATCGACATCAGTTGGAAGCTCCAGATCCGAGGATGGGACATCCGCTTCGAACAGAATGCCCTGTGCTGGGTATTGATGCCGGAAACCCTCAACGGCCTTTGGAAGCAGCGACTGCGCTGGTCTCAGGGCGGCGCGGAAGTCCTGCTTCGCTACGCGCGGCCAGTCTGTAGGTGGTCCGCCCGGCGCATGTGGCCCATATTTATGGAGTGCCTGGTTAGCATCATCTGGTCCTACCTCATGGCCGGCATGCTGGTTGTGGCGCTCATGGAGTTGCTGAGTGAACGCGAGCCATTGGTGGCGTCGAGTTTGATGGCGGGATGGTCGGGCATGCTGCTGAGTATCACCTGCCTGACCCAGTTTGGGGTCAGCCTGGCCATTGACTCCCGTTTCGAACGGCGCCACGGGGGTGTCAGCCGCTATTACTACTGGATGATCTGGTACCCGCTGATCTACTGGCTCAACAATGTCATCACCACCGTCGTCGGTTTTCTCAAGGCTGTGTCCAAGGAGCGGGGACAGCGTGCAGTATGGGTGACCCTGGACAGAGGAATCTTGAACCGTGACCGAACTCGTCATTAACGCGCCCGATTTACAGACCTTTCAGCAGCGCCTGGTGGCGGCGCTCCTGGCGGTGACCGGGTGGCTGCTCTGGAGCTATATCTTTTTTCCTCTCGTGACCCTCAGTTGTTGGCTGGTGGATAACGATGTGTGCTCCCAGTGGGTCAACTTTGCTGGGGGTTATCTGCAACTCCAACGCATGCTGGACATATATCTCCAGACCATCGCCGCGCTGAGTCTGCTCTGGGCAATCTGGTTATCCTACAATTCGATCCGCCGCCGCTTGCGGACAGGGAAGCAGGAGCCTGCTTGCATAGGCATCGAGGATCTTTGCCAGGAATTCCAGCTGCCTCGCGACGCGCTGGCGCGCTGCCGCGAAAGCCGCTACACCACTCTCCGCTTTGACAGTAAAGGACGCATCATTTCCCTGGAAACCGATTGAGTTCGGGCTGGCCTGGAACGCTTCAGGCACCTGAGGCTGAAGGCTCTGCCATGCGATCGAACGCCTGCCAGAACAGGGCGCGTACCGTGTCGGTTTCCATCATGACTTCGTGCTTGGCGCCCTCCAGCATCAGAAAGCGGCAGTTACGAAGCCTTTTAGCCATGGCACGCAGGGACTCAAGATCGACGACAACATCGCTGTCGCCCACCAAGATGACCACCGGGGTCGTGATACCTTCCACATAGCCTTCAGCGTTCAGGATCGCCGCCGATCGTAAGGCGGCATCCATCCAACCGAACGTGGGCCCATCCACATCCAGATCGGGAATCTGCCGTACTGCATCGGCGCGTAAATGGAAGCGCCGTTCGTCACTGGTCAGAGGGTTGTCCTCGAATTTTCGCTCCGAGGGCCGGTACGAGCGGTTTCCCGGAATGCAGGCTTCCGTCAAGCCCAGTCCTGCCATGCCTTCCATGATGATGGGCGCGAGCGCCGCGGACCAACGCCGGGTCTTTACCCCGATCATGGGAGCGCAGAGCAGGGCGCCTGACACGTCCAGATTGTGTTCCGCAAGATAGCGCAACGCCAGATGCGCACCCATGGACTGGCCGAGGATGAGGCGGTGCCTCGTGTCTGGCTGCCAGATCCGGGTGACGAACTGGTGCAGGTCGTTCAGATAGTCTTCAAAACTGCTCACGTGGGACGCCAGGTGGTCTGCCAGGGGACGGGTGGAGAGTCCCTGGCCGCGCCAGTCAAAGGCATAGACCGAGAATCCACGTCCAGTAAGCTCCTGCGTGACTTCCGCATAGAGTTCCAGGCAGTCGCCTCTCCCCTGCAGCAACAGAACGCTTCCCTGGGCCGGCCTAGTTTTAGGGCAGGCTATCTGATAGCGCACCTGGGTCGAGGAGTCCACGGCAAGAAAATCGACAGTGGTGGTTTGCATGCGAACGGCGAGGCGACTGAGAGGAAAGGCAGTGTTGCGAATTGCGGCATTCCAGGCTTGTTATGATACCCGCACATAAAGTGCTCCTGCGGACAACAGTATGACGCAAATCGCCCCGAGCAACCGCCTGGCCAAGGAAACCAGCCCGTACTTGCGCCAGCATGCCAATAATCCCGTGGATTGGTTTCCCTGGGGCGATGAAGCCCTTGCTTTGGCCAAACAAGAGAACAAGCCGGTCCTTCTGTCCATCGGTTATTCGGCCTGTCATTGGTGCCATGTGATGGCGCATGAATCCTTCGAAGATGGGAAGACTGCGGCCGTCATGAACGAATTGTTCGTCAATATCAAGGTGGATAGAGAGGAAAGGCCGGACCTGGACAAGATCTACCAGTTGTCACACCAGTTGCTGACGCGCCGTTCCGGCGGTTGGCCTCTGACAGTGTTTTTGAACCCCCACGACCAGACACCGTTTTTCAGCGGCACCTATTTCCCTAAGGAAGCGCGCTACAACTTGCCCGCCTTTGCATCTCTGCTGCAGCAGGTGTCCCGTTACTACACGGAGCAAAGCGAGGCCGTGAGCAATAACGGCGTTGCATTCCGCGAAGCGTTGCAGCAACTGGCGCGGGAAGAGGGACGAACCGGGCAAACGGACTTGGACGTCGCGCTGCCGGGAAAGCTGCTGCGGGCATGCGAAGTCAGTTTCGATCGTGTGAACGGCGGCTTTGGTGGTGCGCCCAAGTTCCCGCATCCCTCGACCCTGGAATTTCTTTCGCGGCAGGCAGGCCGGTCGGTCAGCGCACGCTCGATGCTGAGCCTGACCCTGGAAAAGATGGCGGCTGGCGGCATCTACGATCATCTTGGAGGTGGCTTTTGCCGCTATGCCGTGGATTCGGAATGGCTGATTCCGCATTTCGAGAAGATGCTTTACGACAATGCAGGCCTGCTCTCACTGTATGCCAAGGCTTCGCGCTTACTGGATTCAGAGAACCTGCGGCGAGTCGCTGCGGAAACCGGCGCATGGGTCATGCGGGAAATGCAGGCCCCGGAGGGTGGCTACTATTCCAGCCTGGACGCCGACTCGGAAGGGGTGGAGGGCAAGTTCTACGTTTGGGACAGGAGCGCAGTCAAAGCGCTGCTGACGCCCGAGGAATACTCGGTCGCGGCCCTCTACTTCGGCCTGAACGAGACGCCCAATTTCGAGGGATGCTGGCACCTGCACGCAGAGATGGGTCTGGAGGTCGTGGCCGAACGGCTGCGGCAGCCTCGGGAGCGGATTCAAGACTTGCTGGTCTTAGCCCGTAGCAAACTGCTGGAGGCGCGCGCGGAGCGGGTGCGCCCAGGCCTCGACGACAAGGTGCTTGCCGCCTGGAACGCCCTGATGATCAAAGGCATGCTGGTGGCCGGTCGAACGCTACAACGCGAAGACTTCATCGCATCCGGACAACAGGCATTCGATTTCCTCCATGAGCGTCTGTGGCGCGATGATCGTTTGCTGGCCACCTATAAGGATGGCGTCGCTCGTCATCAGGCTTACCTGGATGACCACGCCTTCCTGCTGGATGCTGGGTTGGAACTATTGCAGACCCGTTGGAGAAGCTCGGATCTTCTATGGATCATACAATTGGCGAACGCCTTGCTTGCGCGTTTCCAGAACCAGGAGAGCGGCGGCTTTTACTTCACCGCTGACGATCACGAAGCGCTAATACACCGTCCAAGCCCCATGGAGGACGAGGCCACCCCCTCGGGGAATGGAATTGCGGCACTGGCGCTGGCGCGCCTTGGCCATCTGTTGGGGGAGATGCGCTACGTGGATGCGGCCGAGCGGGTTTTTAAGGCCGCATGTTCCAGAATGAGTCAGTACCCCCAGGCCCATGCGAGCTTGATGATGGCACTGGAGGATTGGTTCAATCCGCCGCCCTTGCTGGTCATCCGAGCGGACCTGGCGGAAGGTGCCGTCTGGCGTAGTGCAGCTGAGAAGGCGCTGGGGGGCGAACTGCTGTGTTTTCTCATTCCCCCCGATGCGGCCGACTTGCCAGGGCTATTGGCGGAGCGTGGCTACCCCGGCCATCCTGTTGCCTATCTGTGCAAGGGCGGAACATGTCTGCCGCCGATCGAATCCGCCCGTCAACTAGCCGATCTCAATAGCCTTGCCGTGTAAGCGGCCCTGATCCCAGCCCGCCACCGCCCAGTTCACAAGGTCGTCGGCGGGTGCATCGCTCAACTCAGACGGGGGCGAAAATCCAAGCAGGGGCAGGAGCGAATACAGCAGCTCGCCGGGTTTCCGTAAATCGACGGGGGCCGCCCCCGTCTGTTTGCTCAGCTTGATCCCGGCTTTATCGACCAAGACGGGCAAATGCAGGTAGGCCGGTGTGTGAAAGTTCAGGGCGCGTTGAAGCAACACTTGGCGCGGAGTTGACTCCAGCAGGTCGACCCCGCGAACTACTTCCGTTATGCCCGCCTCGGCATCATCCACCACGGTTGCGAGATGGTAGGCGTGGATGCCGTCACTGCGCCAGACGATGAAATCACCTACCTCCCGGTCAAAGTCCTGACTGTAGGCGCCTTGTAAACCATCCAGCACGGTCACGACCTCACCCTCGGTGATCAGTCGCAGGGCATGGGGCATGGCCGTGGGGTTCGGGCGGCCACGGCATAGCCCCGGGTAGCGCGGCCACTGAACCAGGTTCTTGCGGGTGCAGGTACAGGCATACAGCCTGCCTTGGGCGGACAGGCGCTCGACCGCGGATTGATAGTGCGCGGTCCGCTGGCTCTGGTAAACGGCCGCGCCGTCCCAGAACAGTGAAAAGCGTTCCAGGGTGGTCAGGATGGCGTCGGCGGCGCCGGGCACGCTGCGCGCGCAATCGACGTCATCAATCCGTATCAGCCAAGCGCCGCCATGAGCGCGGGCTTGCAGATAACTGGCGAGGGCAGTGAAGAGCGATCCCAGGTGCAGCGGACCGGTCGGCGAGGGTGCGAACCGGCCGCGATAAGGTAGGTCGTGTGCGTTGGAAGCCTTTCTTGCCGGATCCAAAGCCGCGACGAAGGCAGGCAGGTTCAGCCGATCTGTTTCTCGCGGATCTCGTCCAAGGTCTTGCAGTCGATGCACTGTGTGGCGGTCGGCCTTGCCTCGAGGCGGCGCAGGCCGATCTCGATACCGCAGGTTTCACAGTAGCCGTAATCGCCCCGTTCCAGATTCTCCAGGGCTTCCTCGATCTTCTTGATCAGCTTACGCTCCCGGTCGCGGGTGCGAAGCTCAAGACTGAATTCCGATTCCTGCGTGGCGCGATCGTTAGGGTCGGGGAAGTTCGCGGCTTCATCCTGCATGTGGTGTACGGTACGGTCAACTTCACGCATGAGCTCCGCCTTCCAATTCTGTAGAATGCGGCGAAAATGTTCGACCTGTGCGTCATTCATGTATTCCTCGCCTTCCGTGGGCTGGTAAGGCGCGAAGCTGAATGGCGTGACGTGTTGCTCGTTGGCTTTGACGCTGGGCATCCATTAACTCCTGAACAGGATCGGTAAATCGGCTATTTCTAGCAGAAAGCCATAATATCTGCAAGCCGCACGCTCGTCTGAAGGCCTGCGGCATCAAAGCAATAAGCCCTGAAACGAATGTCCAAGAATTTGATTCCCCGGAAAACCTTGCCCCGCCTCGAATCGCTGAGCCCATTTTATGTCATGGAACTTTTGGCGCGGGCCAAGGCGATGGAGCGTGCCGGTCGCGACGTTGTGCACATGGAAATTGGGGAACCTGATTTTCCGACACCACCCTGCGTCGTCGAAGCGGGAATCGAAGCTCTTCGCACCGATAAGATCCACTATACGACTGCGGCGGGGCTTCCTGAGTTGCGCGAGGCTATTGCCCTGCATTACCGCGAGCGGTGCGGAGTCAGCCTGGATTGTGACAGGATCATCGTGACGCCCGGCGCGAGCGGTGCATTGCTTCTGCTTCTGTCGGCACTGGTCGAGCATGGTGATGAGGTGCTCCTGGAGGACCCTGGCTATCCCTGCTATGCCAACTTCGTGCGGATTCTGGGCGGATGCGTGCGTCAGGTTTCCGTTGGGCCAGAGGATGGCTTTCACCTGACGGCGGCCATAGCAGGCTCGCAATGGGGGCCAAGGACGCGCGGCCTCTTGCTCGCATCGCCAGCCAACCCGACAGGAGCCGTCATGCCAAAAGGCCACCTGGCGGAATTGGTGGAACTGGCAAATGCGCGCGACGGCTTTCTGGTGGTGGATGAAATCTATCAGGGGCTGGAGTACGGAACCCGCTCGCACTCGGCGTTCGAGTTCTCCCCGCAGGCTTTCGTGGTCAACAGCTTCTCAAAATACTATGGCATGACAGGCTGGCGGCTGGGCTGGGCCGTCGTGCCGGAGGGTTATGCCGAACTGGCGCAGCGTATCGCTCAAAACATCTTCATCGCCGCTCCGACGCACTCGCAGCTGGCCGCCTTGGCGGCCTTTTCACCGGCAAACGGCGAGGAGTTGCAGCGGCGTCGGGAAGTCTTCAGAAGCCGCCGGGACTTCCTGGTTAACGCTCTGCTTGACCTGGGTTTCAGTCTGCCCACCCTGCCAGAGGGGGCATTTTACGTGTATGCTGATTGCAGCCGCTTCACCGATGACAGTTTTGATTTCGCGTGGCGCCTGCTGGAGACTGTCGGGGTGGCTGTCACCCCGGGAAAAGACTTCGGCGTCAATCAACCCGAACGGTTCCTGCGCTTCGCCTATACCACGTCGATGGAGCGTCTTGAGACGGGTGTGCAGCGAATTGAAGGCTTTGTCCGTGAATTTGGCGGTTAGGACGCCCGGTTACGGTTGATGCTACACTAGCGCACGACTGCGTTTCGTCTACGCGTTCGTTTTAACACTGAATGGACTGATCATGGTGTTTTTGTCCCAGCTCCGAAGTGCCCGCCGTTACAAATGGCTTTCCGTCAGCATAGTTTGGCTGCTCTGCCTAGGCGGCTGGGCTCTGGTATCCCAAATGCCCGACCAATACCGTGCCGAGGCCAGGGTGAAGATCGATGCGGCGACGGTAGTCGCCCCGATTCTGGCGGAGCGGCGTATCGAGGTTGACACAGAGACCCGCAATGCGCTCCTGATCGAACTATTTCTTAGCACCCAGTCCATCCATCGCATCGCTGAGGCATCCAGCGCTGACGGCAAATCCGGAGAATTTGACGAAGCCTTGTTCGATGAAATCAAGGATTCCCTCAATATGGAAGGTGGGGCTGACGATATTTTCGTGGTTTCCATGGTTCGTACGGACCCCAAGTCCGCGGCACAACTATTGACGTACGCCTTGACCGGCATGTCCGAGGTCGCGAAATCCATGCTGGATTACAGGGCATCCGGCGAACTTGGTGTATTGGAGCAGAAGATCGCTGATCTGGAGGCCCGGAGCATTGAACTATCCCAGAGTCGAGGGGCGCCTCAAGCGGCCCAGGACCCTCCGGATCCGCGCTTGCAGGTGGTCAAGTCGGAACTGGAAACTGCCCAGAAGCGCAGGGAAGAACTGAAAACCGCGCTGGATCAGGCGATACAGGCGCACCCCAAGCTATTCGAAGTCGCAGAGCCACCGGTAGAGCCGACAGCTCCTTTCAGCCCTGATCGCACGTTGTTGCACACCCTGGTGCTGCTCAGCGCACTCGCAATCACCGTGGTGCTGGCGATCATCGTGAATCTGCTGCGCCCGACTTTGACCACCGCACACGAATTACAGAAGGTGACGGGCTTACCGGTGCTGGGAAGTGTCAGGGTTATGGATTGTCCGGCATACCAGCGGACACACCGACTGTCGCGCATCGCATTTGCCGCCGCCCTGGCAAGCTTGGGCGTGGTGTTCGTTATTGTGGTCATGCTTGAGCGCAGCGGGGTCAACCTGCATCACATGGCTGCTTGATTGGGGGCTTCCGTGAGCATCATCGAAAAAGCGCTTGATAAAGCTCTGGGTCGTACCGACGACGATGCGGTCGCCGAGGATGATCAGCACGCAGGCGCACCACAGGCGCCTGAAGTGGAGGTCCAGGATACGGTTGCCCATGATGCTGTACCTTCGGTGTCCGAGGACGAAGCTGGCCTAGCCACTCCAAGCCCGCAACCAGAGGTTGTTGAAGAGAGCCCCCCGGCAGAAGAGCACTCAACCGCGGCCCGGGAAACACCGATCGAGGAGTCACCGACGGAGGGGCCGATCCATGCCCTGGACTGGGAAGTACTGAATAGCCACGGCTATGTCAGTGCCATGGACAGCCCTCTATTCGGTACCTTCGAGCGCGTTTCTCGGCCCGTGCTCGCAAACGCATTCTCCGGCAGTCGCGCCGGTATCCAAAGAGGCAATTTGCTGCTGGTGACCAGTAGCCGCGCCGGCGAGGGAAAAACCTTCACCGCCCTCAATCTTGCCTTAAGCCTAACTCTGGCTGACCCAGCGGCGAAAGTCCTGCTGGTGGACACCGACACCGAGAAGTCTTCCCTTAGCCGCTTGGTTGGATTGGCTGACCAGAGCGGACTCAGCGAGTTGTTGGAGAGCAAGAATCAGCGCCTTCAGGACCTGATACGCAACACGGATCGGCCGGGCCTGCGAATTCTGCCTGCCGGCCAGTCGAAACAGAAGGGCTATGGGCTTTTGAGCAGTTCTGCGATCATGAAGTTTGCCAAGGAACTTGCCAAGTTGCATCCAGGACTGCTGGTTATTTTCGACGCCCCGCCCCTGCTCGATGTGGCGGAGACGGCCAGCCTGGCGATGCAAGTTGGACAGGTGCTGGTGGTCGTCGAGGTCGAGATGACACCTCAAATCGTAGTCCGTGAAGCTCTCGCAAAACTGGAATTCTGCAACGTGGTGGGTTGCGTTCTGAACAAGGCCACGCAAGCGCAGAGCGCTGAGGATGAGGATGTGTCCCTCGCCTTCGGCTACGGCCTCTACCAGCCCGAACTCGGTGAAGACTGAGCCGGACTGCATGCGGGTTTTGCGCGATACTGCCGTCGGAAATTGACGCCTCTGACTCGAACCTGAACGCCAAACTGGGCTTCCCATGTACGACGCCTTTTACAATCTCAAGAAAAAACCATTCCAGCTCAATCCAGACCCTGAATTCTTCTTTCACAGTGCCGTGCACAAGCGCGCTCTGGCTTACCTTCGCTACGGCTTGGCCCAGGGTGAGGGTTTCATCGTGGTGACCGGCGCGCCGGGCACCGGAAAGACGATGCTGGTCAAGGAACTGTTCGAGAACATCCGTGGCGCGGAAATTGTCGCCGGCCTCATGGTGACGTCGCAGGTGGGCGCTGAGGACACGTTGCGCATCATTGCCGCCACCTTCGGACTCTCCTATGACGGCGACGCCAAGGCCGTGTTGTTGAAGAACCTGGAGAATTTCTTCAAGCTTAAGGCCAAGGAAGGCAAGCGCGTGCTGCTGGTGGTGGACGAGGCACAGAATCTTCCCTTGCAGTCCATGGAAGAGTTGCGGATGCTCCTCAACTTTGAGCTCGAAGGCAAATCCATCTTCCAGGTTTTCATGCTGGGTCAGGATGAACTACGCGCCACCTTGCAAGCCGAGAACCTCGAGCAGGTGCGCCAGCGTATCATCGCGACCTACCATCTGCGCCCTCTCGAAGAGGAGGAGAGCCGCGAGTACATCCTGCACCGACTCAACACATCCGGATGGAACAACGACCCCAAGTTCCACGATAGCGCGCATCAGGAAATATTTCGCTACACCGGTGGCATACCCCGCATTATCAACAGCCTCTGCGACCGCCTGTTGTTGTATGGATTCCTGGAGGAACTGCACGAATTCAGTGGCGAGGAAGTGCAGGTGGTCATCAACGAAATGGAACAGGATGCTCACCATGGCGCGCCGGAGATGCGTATCGAGCAAGGCCCGGGCGCCAATCACGGGCCTGGCGTCATTGCCCACCGGGCCGATGCTCCCTTTACACCGCCCGTTGGCGGCAATGTGGAGGACCGGTTGCAATACCTGGAGAGCGCCGTAGCCGGCATGCGCCGGACCATTGGCAGGGAACGTGCCTTGCTGCGCAAGGCGATATTGCTGCAGTTGGACATGGACGAAGTCTACAGCGAGGCCCAGGACGAGGAGGGAGCCTGAGCCGTGACGAGCAGCGCTGCCCAGATGGTGAACGCGCTGACCGTCGATGTGGAGGACTATTTCCAGGTATCCGCGTTTGAACGGCATATCAGCAGGGAAGACTGGAGCCGACTTCCCGCGCGGGTGGAAGACAACACCCACAAGATCTTGGACCTGTTTGCAGACCATGGGGTGAAGGCCACCTTTTTCACCCTGGGCTGGGTGGCGCAGCAATTCCCCCAATTGGTGCGCGCCATCGTCGCCGGGGGGCACGAACTGGCTTGCCACGGAATGGCGCATGTTCGTGTCACCGAGCAGAATCCAGCCGAGTTCCGTGACGATGTGCGGCGTTGCAAGGCGCTGCTGGAAGACATCGGCGGAATGGAAGTTCTGGGTTACCGTGCCGCCAGTTACTCCATTGGTGCCGGCAATCTCTGGGCGCTCAAGGTGTTGCAGGACAGCGGCTTCGCCTACAGTTCGAGCATCTATCCGGTACGTCACGACCTTTACGGCATGCCGGATGCGCCGCGTTTTGCCTTCCGACCCAAGAACGCGCCGGCCTTACTTGAGATTCCCGTTACGACCGTGCACATCGCGGGACGAAACCTGCCTTGCGGCGGTGGCGGATACTTCCGTCTGCTGCCCTATGTCCTGTGGCGCTGGGGCATGCGCCACGTCAATCAGAAGGACGGGCAACCTGGCATCTTCTACTTTCATCCGTGGGAAATCGACCCGCACCAGCCGCGGCAACGCGGCATTTCGTTCAAGACCCGCTTCCGCCACTACCTGAATCTGACCCGCATGCAGTCGCGCCTGGAATGCTTACTGCGGGACTTTCGATGGAACACTGTGGCGAACGTGTTCGCGTCACACCTGGCGCCCTGACCGCCGCATTCATTTACGCATGCAGATTCGGGTTCTGGGTGCATCGGAGGCCGCAGGCTGGGACGCTTATGTGGCGGCGCATCCTGAAGCCACCTTTTTCCATCGCAGCGGCTGGCGGCGCATACTGGAAGAGACCCTGGGGCATCGCAGTCATTATCTCTACGCTGAAATTGACGGTCGAATCGCAGGTATCCTGCCGCTCGGCCACATCAGGAGCCGGCTGTTCGGCAATTCACTGATTTCTAGTCCTTTCTGCGTCTACGGCGGCATCATTGCCGACAATGCCGCGGTCAGCGCGGCCCTGGATGACGCTGCTTGCCGTTTGGCGCATAGCCTGGGAGTCGATTACCTGGAACTGCGCAATCAGAAGCCGGGGCAGAAATTGCGCCCCAGCAAGGATCTCTACGTCACTTTCCGCAAGCCACTCAGCGACGATGTGGAAGCCAATTTTCGCGCCATTCCGCGAAAGCAGCGGGCCATGATCCGCCGAAGCGGGGAGGCCGGCCTGGTTGGGATAATCGATGATGAGCCGGATCGCTTGTACAGAGTTTATGCGGAGAGCGTCCGTAACCTGGGGACCCCTGTCTTTCCCAGGGAACTGTTTTACGCGTTGAAAAGCGAATTTGGGCCGGATTGCGAGGTGTTGACGGTCGAGCGGCGCGGCCACGTTCTCAGCAGCGTTATGAGCTTTTATTTTCGCGACCAGGTGCTTCCCTATTACGGCGGGGGAACGCGCGCCGCGCGGCTGTGCCACGCCAATGACTTCCTCTATTGGGAGTTGATGCGGCGCTGCTGTGAACGGGGCATCCGGATTTTCGACTTCGGGCGCAGTAAGCGAGGAACCGGCTCCTATCAGTACAAGTGCCACTGGGGCATCCAGCCGGAGCCGCTCGCCTATGAATTTGAACTGGTCAAGGCTACACATATCCCGGATATCAATCCTCTCAATCCGAAATACCGCCTGTTCATTGCGGCCTGGAAACACCTGCCGCTCCCGTTGAGTATGGCCATCGGACCGTTTCTGGCGAGGAATCTGGGTTGAGCCTGAGCCAGCGTAATGGTAGGAAGACCGTCTAGGAAGGCGATCACAGTGCGAGACCTGCTGTTTCTGGCGCATCGGATCCCGTTTCCGCCGGACAAAGGCGATAAGATTCGTTCGTTCCACGAACTTCGGTACCTTGCTACCCGGTTCCGTGTCCATCTCGGCGCGTTCGTCGATTCCCAAGACGACTGGCGCCATGTCGAAAGTCTACGCGCTTATTGCGCGGATTCCTGTTTTCTGCCCCTGCGCCCTTGGCAGGCCAAGCTGCGAAGCCTGGGAGGCCTATTGAGCGGCGAACCGCTGACAGTACCCTATTACCGTGATCCGCGCATGGCAGCCTGGCTCCGGAGCGTCGTGAATCACAACAGCCCGGATGCAGCACTGGTTTTCTCCTCTGCCATGGCGCAATATGCCCAGGACCTGGATATTCCGGTTTGCGTGCTCGACTTTGTGGATGTCGATTCCCAAAAATGGACCCAATATGCTGAGTCGCATCCGTGGCCTTTCAGCTGGCTTTACCGCAGGGAGGGCGAGCAGCTGCTGGCCTATGAGCGCAAGCTGGCCCAGCGCTTCGATGTCTCACTGTTTGTATCCAAAGCCGAAGCGCGGCTTTTTACCAGACTGGTGCCGGAAGCGGCTGAACGGGTGAAGGTTCTGGAGAACGGCGTGGATGCCGCGTATTTCCAGGCCAACGCGACGTATCCGAGCCCGTATCCCTCAGAACGGCCGATACTGGTGTTCACCGGCGCCATGGACTACTGGCCCAATGTCGACGGCGTCGTCTGGTTTGTGCGGGAGGTGTTCCCCAAGGTACTGCGAACCTGGCCCGAAGCGCTGTTCTACATCGTCGGCAGCCGTCCGCACAAATCGGTGCTCGCGCTGCGCGAGAGGCCGGGCGTTTGCGTGACCGGCCGGGTCGATGATGTTCGACCTTACCTTGCTCACGCGAACCTGGCATGCGTCCCGCTGCGACTGGCGCGGGGCATTCAAAACAAGGTACTGGAAGCCATGGCCATGGGACGCGCACTGCTTGCCTCGCCTCAGGCAATGGAAGGCATCGAGAGCGTTGAGGGGACTGCAGTGACTGTTGCGCAGACGGTTTCCGATTGGGTATCGGCTATCGATGCGGTTCTATCCCAGAGGGGCGAGCCGCGGTTTTTTTCGGTGAACCGTGATTTCGCCATGAAAAATTATGACTGGGAGACACATTTGGCTAAACTGGAGTTCTATTTGCGCGGAGAGCCCTGCTAGCGCGGGGCGCCGGGTGTTTTGGGGTACGTCTAGCCAGGACGCTAACCCAATCAAGACGGGATGGAATCCTGAATGCACGCTTGTAGAAAGAAGAATAAAAATAACGTCATTCAATGTGCGCAAATGCCGGAATCGGCCGCTTGAGGCATCGCCAGTATATTCAGAACGCTCTGCTGCGCGTCTCCGAGGCAGAACGACATGATGCTCGTCCATCTCACGTGGATGGGATCACTGCGCCGCACACGGCCTGCCAACGGCGGTCCCGCATCGACCGCAGGTGCCCATACATCAGCAGCATCTATACTCCACTTGCGTATCCTCCTTGCTTTGCCGAGGGGACATCCAGTCGCCCAGTGATTGAATCCATCTCGCGAACACAGGCCTGAGCACCACGACCTATGCGCATACTACACGTGCTCGATCACTCCATTCCGCAACACAGTGGTTACAGCTTTCGCACCAGGGCCATACTCGAGCAGCAAAGGGCTCTGGGATGGAGTACGGTGCAACTCACGTCATCCAAGCATCCGGGGCCACCAACGCGAGAGGAGGAGGTCGACGGTTTCCGATTTTACAGGACCCCACGCTCGCTCTCCTGGTTGTCGCGGTTACCGTTACTTAACCCGATTTCCGTGGTGAACGGCTTGGCGCGCCGGTTGGACGAAGTGGTCGAGGAGGTCAAGCCGGATGTAGTGCACGCGCATTCACCGGCCTTGAACGGACTAGCCGCTCTTCGCGTATCCCAGTGGCACCGGCTGCCTGTGGTCTATGAATGTCGGGCGTTTTGGGAAGATGCTGCTGTGGATCACGGCACCAGCAGCGAAGGCGGCCTTCGCTATCGCGCGACTCATGCGCTGGAAACCTATGTATTCAGGCGCGCACAAGCGATCACGACCATATGCGAGGGATTGCGCCGCGATATTATTCAGCGTGGAATCGCACCGGAAAAGGTCGACGTCATCCCTAACGCAGTCGACATCCAGCGTTTCAGACCAACCCAGGACCGGGACTCGCAGCTTCGCGATGAACTGGGCCTCACTGATGCCACTGTGCTCGGCTTCATTGGGTCTTTCTATGCCTATGAAGGGCTCTCGCTGCTGGTGCGGGCCTTGCCTCTGATTGCTCAGGTACAGCCTGACACCCGGCTGCTCTTGGTCGGTGGAGGCAGCCAGGAGGGTGAACTCAGAAGCTTGGTGGAACACTTGCGGCTTGATTCGAGGGTCATCTTTACCGGGCGGATGTCCCACGAGCAGGTCCAGAAATACTATGAGCAGGTCGATCTTCTGGTCTATCCGCGCTTTTCCATTCGTCTCACAGAATTGGTGACGCCATTGAAGCCCCTCGAGGCCATGGCTCAGGGCCGGCCGGTATTGGCCTCTGATGTGGGGGGACATCGGGAGATCATTCATGACGGTGTCAATGGCTGGTTGTTTCCGGCGGGCGATTGCGAGGGACTGGCTGCCAAAGTCATCTCGCTGCTGAATGACCGAAGTTCCTGGCCCGCTGTCATCCGGGAAGGGCGGAGGCTGGTGGAAGAAGAGAGGAACTGGGCCAAAAGCGTCGGCCGTTATGCCAGCGTTTATGAAAAGGCCATTCGTCAACTCCAGAAGGATTGATAGAACAGCGTGCTGAGACTCGCATTGATTGGGCCGATTCCGCCGCCCAATGGCGGTATGGCCATGCAAACGCGCCAATTGGCTGATTATTTCGCCCGGGAAGGTATTTCGGTTACCTTGCTGGCAGTGAACCTACCTTACAGCCCAAAGTGGGTGGCCAGAATTCGTGGCCTGCGTGCTCTGTGCCGGCTGGTACCCTACCTTGCGCGTCTGTGGCAAGCGGCCGGCTCAGCCCACGTCTTTCAGGTGATGGCCAACTCGGGCTGGTCGTGGCATCTGTTTGCGGCACCTGCCATCTGGATTGGATCCTGGCGTGGGGTGCCTGTCATCGTAAACTATCGAGGAGGCGAGGCTGCCGCGTTCCTGCAACGGCAGTTTCGTTGGGTAGCGCCCAGTCTTCGACGCGCTTCCCGGGTCATTGTCCCATCGCGGTACCTGCAGGACGTCTTCGCCCGATTCGGCCTTGTGGCGGAGATCATCCCCAATTGTGTGAACACGGATGTTTTCCACCCCTCGCCGCAGGCGAAAGGATCAACGGCCGCGCCTCGCATACTGGTTGCCCGTCACCTCGAACCGATCTACGACATCGGAACGGCGATTCGGGCCTTTGCCGAGGTCAGAAAGCAATTTCCCAAGGCCGAGTTGCATATTGCCGGCGACGGCCCTGAGCGGCAGAAGTTGACGGAATTGGCGCAGAGTTTGTCGGTCGCTGCCTCCGTAAGGTTTCATGGCACTCTGGAGCGCCACGCTATGGCAGAATTGCTGCGAGCTGCCTGCGTCGTGTTGAACTCAAGTCGTGAGGACAACATGCCAAATTCATTGTTGGAGGCCATGGCCAGCGGCGTTCCCATTGTGACGACCGATGCAGGGGGCATCCCACACCTGATTCAGCACGAAATGAATGGGTTGATGGTCTCTCGGTCGGATCCGGAAGCCATGGCAAGGGCGGTGATTCGCGTTCTGGAGGACGACGACCTGCGCAGGCGCCTGATCTCGGAGGGTTTAGCACTCACCTCCCAGTTGACCTGGCAGAAAATAAGGTGCCTTTGGATCTCCCTTTTCCAATCCTTCGCCTGATCCGTCTACCTTTTGCTTAGAGTCTAAGCTCGCATCCGTGCCATGATTTTTCGTTTGCGCCAGAGGATCCTACACAGAACGTAGATTCGAGCCTCGATGCCTGGCGGCTTTCCCTCCAGATGCCACATTGCCGAAACAGCCGCGCAGAAGACCGTGGATCCCGCAAACACTTTTATTAACAGGACCTGCAATAACACCCATTGTCCCGATTGCGCCGGAAGCACGCGATGGATGGCGAATACCACCAAGGCTGTGGCTAAGGCTGCTAGGGCAGGGCGGACGATGGTCCTGCAGAGGCCGAGAGGGGTAATTTGGAGCATGCCGGCAATCATGAAGATCGAAAGAGCCGTGAAGATCACGGCGGCGATCACTGCACTGATTACTCCACCTAGATAGCCCATGGCCAACACGCCGCTGATAAACAGTGGTGGCCTGAACAGGGCCATGATCAGGGCGCGCTGGAATAGGCCGCGCGTATACCTGACCGCCATACAAAATGGAACGGCGACGGCAATCAGGGCCTCCAGCGACAAAAATGGCGAAAGCAACTGCACCATTGGAATTATTCTTTCCCAGGTCTCACCCAATACCAACCGGATGAACTCGTCCGCTACCAAGGCGAAACCAGCGCCCACGGCGATTCCTACCGTGGCGACTATCTGGAACGCTTCCATTACCTTGCTCCTGAGCCGCGCCGGATCGTGCGTGAAGCGATTGAACCCGGGGAAAAGGACCCGGCTCAGCGGATGAATGATTTCGGCATAGGGCAATCGGGAGATTTCCGTCGCCACGTTGTAGAGCCCCGCCGCATTAATATCCACCAACATACCGACCAAAATGTTATCGAAGCGCGTGGAAATCGTTGTCAACATCTGAGCCCCTGCCAGCCAGCCGGAGAAAGACATCAAGCGCCGAAATGATGTAAGTCTCAAACTTGGACGATAAGGCGCCAACGCATAGGACCAAAACAGCTTGGAAGCGGCCAGCACGAGAAGGCCTGCCACCAAGGCCCAGTAACTGCGGAACGCAATGGCCGCGCTGATGGTTGCAGCGGCACCGAGAATCTTCGTGCCGATTTGAAGGCGTGCTTCCCGAGAAAAATCGATATTTCTTTCGAATTCCACGAATTTAGGATTGGCAAAGCCGAGCAGCAGCGGTTGCAAGGCAAGCAGACGGATCACGGTCTCCAGGCGTTCATCGCCAACCAATCCCGGCACAATCAAGCTGCTGATGAGTACCAGAGATGCCACGCCAATGCCACGAATTACGTTCAACGTGAAGGCTGTGTCGTATTCAGCTCGCCCGGCATCGTCCTCTCGAATCAACGCGAAATTCAGGCCGAGTTCGGAGAGCCCATCCAGAATTGCAATATAGGATGTAGCAACCGAGACTAGGCCAAAATCACCGGGCACGAGCAGGCGCGCCAAGATCAGAGTGGACACCAGCCCGATTCCACGAACTCCCCAGCGCAAACCGATGAACCAGGCAGCTCCTTTTGTCAGCAGAACAGCCGTACTTTTCCCTAAGTTATTTGCGTGATCTGCCATGATGCTGTCAGCTTGATCTTTGTTCGTTCAAGGCTGCTTGGGTGCGACTTTGTTGAATAGGTAGGAAAGCGGCCCCGCGCCACCATCGCGTAACGCGGTGGATGTGCCAGCGCGCGATGATTTCAATATCTGCTCGGCTTTGCAGGCATCACTGGGTCCGCGGTACAGCAACATGTTGAGTTGGGTGGCTCGGTGCTCGGATGTAGACACTGCGGGTGGTTCTTCGCGAATGCTGATGACATCGCTCTTCCATTCAACCCCTTGCTCCAAGTCTTGATAGTGTATCTCGTATGATCCAGGTTCAATCTTTTTGAGGGCAAAGCTTCCGTAGGCTGGAATGAACAGCACGCGAACGTCCTGGGGTGCCTGCCATGCGGGTAGCGCCGCTGATTCCGATGGTAACTGCACGCTACCGCGTAAATCCTTGATCTGCACCAGTTTGACTAACACGTCAGAGCCATTGCGGGTGTTGTCGATGTTTGCGACGGATGTGCCAGCATCGCGTAATACCTTGGAACCGGCCAGGTATTCGGCTTGTCGGGGCCAAGGCAGGCCATTAGGGCCTGTCTTGGGCCGCACATAGCTGTTAGCCTTTGACAGTATAGGCGCAACGTCAGATCGATCTGGAAGGTTTGGGCATGAGAACGAAGCGGCCAGCCGCGGTATACCCCGGGAGATCTTTCGAAATCCCGCGTCCACTTTCCCCGCTTTATAGGCAAGCGCCAGCAATGCCGCTATGAGAATAAACGGCAGGGTCAGGCTTGCCACTTTCAGCCATCGTCTCGATGCTCGTGAAGCGGCTGCCTCGGGAATAGGGTGGGATGAGTAGTAATCAATAGAACGCTGGCGTTCAAGAGCGAGGAGTCGTTCCAGGCGTTTGCGCTCTTTCTGTTCTATCGCCAGTTTGTGCTCTAATTCTGCCGCACCTTCAGAACCGTGAGACGGATGGTTGCGTCGCCAGCGGCGTTCCTTTTTCTCTTCGGCTTCTCTTTCTATGTCGGCGATCCAGACATCATGTGCCGCTCGCCTCTGCGGGTCCGACAACACCTCATAGGACGTGTTGATAATGTGCATGATCCTGGCCGCACCGGCGTCACCCGGATTCTTATCCGGATGATACTTCTGGGTAAGCACTTTGTAAGCGGCACGGATTACTTCCGCGGGCGCATTGCGCGATACCTTGAGATTATCGTAGTGGGTGCGGATCTTGGACATCGGTCAAACGGGGCGCGTTATAACAACGGGCCAGCGAATCAAAGGATCGCCTAATTGCATAGGCAAACCTGACTGTAGCGTCAACCGATCCTTAAGTCGAGTATTTGACGAGTGCTCAAAGAGGCATCGAAGCCAAATGGGCATGCCCGCAGCGTGGGGCTGCCCGTTCATTCGAGCTGCTGCGATAGAAACTGCGGAATCCTTTGCTCGAGCCAATAGCAGGGCTGGCACAGCTGACTTCCGGCAATAAAACCCACATGACCGCCGGCACGGCAGACCTCCAGCAACACCGTGCATGAAAGTTCGTCTGCTGTCGGAATTACATCCGGGCTCATGAAGGGGTCATCTTGCGCATGGACGATGAGGGCAGGGCAGCGCACTTGCTTCAGGTACGGTCGCGCACTGCAACGCCGGTAATAGTCGTGCACGCCATTGAAACCATAAAGAGTCGCCACCACGCGGTCATCGTATTCCCAAAAGGAACGTATGGGGTCCAACTCCCCCAGGTTGGCAAGCTTACGGAACTCATCAACGGGACCAAATTCGCGCAGATGCTCTCTCTTGATCCGCACGTAATCTTTCAGTTCCTTCAATAAGCGGTCTCGGTAAATTTTTGAGAGCCCTGCGTCCAATCGATCTGCACAACGATCCAGCAACATAGGAACAGAAACGGCCGCCGCACCAAACAACTTGACTTCTGACCCTTGTTCTCCGAGCCACTTCAGCAGAACGTTTCCACCCAATGAGAAACCAACGGCCGCTATCGGGCGCCCCGGAAACCTGGCAGTTAGGACAGAGTATAGATAGTTCAGATCATCCGTGTCGCCCGAATGGTAACAGCGCGCCGTTCTGTTTGGATCGCCGCCACACCCGCGGAAATTAAGAGCCACGCTATCCATGCCGCAGCTTCTGAGAGCAGACTGCATACCCAGGATATACGACGAGCGGGACGAACCACTCAACCCGTGCAACAGCAAGACCAGAGGTCCGGTCTCTGCATCCGTCCAATCCAAATCTACGAAGTCACCATCCGGCGTATCCAGTTGCTCGCGATTACGCTCTATGTTCGGCCCCTGCCGTAGCAAGGCCGGCCAAAGTGTTTGAAGGTGGGGATTACTCAGCCACCAAGCGGGAACAAAGCTGTTGGAATAGATGACCGGCACAACCCTATTCCCGCAATCTCGCCCTAATGCGTTGGCAGTGTCGTCTTTTCGCTATCAGGATCGAATGTGCTTTCAACCTTCGATCTTGGATGATTGCCTGAAATTTCCGAAAAGTCTTCGGGTATAAGCTTTTCTACTCTCCTTGTAGCCCGTTCACACTCAGGAACTGCATTCGTCAACTGCATTTTTGTCCTCATTCCCGGGTTCCGGCCCTCAGATATCGCGGAGACGGTTTCGTTCACAGGAAGGCAGGCATTCAACATGGACGTTTCCGCGGTGAGAAGGGCGGCACTCGGCGTGCTCTTCTGCTCTTCTTCGATCATTTCCAACTCATTGATGAGTTCGCTGTAAACCCGATTGTGATGCCTGAAGACATGTTCGACATAGGTCGCGAATTCGCTTTCGGTCATCGTGACGGACTCTCCTTCCGGCGTCCTAGTTCTTACTGTCGAGCAGCCAGCGAGTAAGAAGATCAGCCCCGAATACGCCAATGCCCGTCTTTTCAGCGAATTGGGCATCTTGTGAGCCTCATTGCTGTCCTCTGATGTCTGTGTCGATGAAGTGCGATTGTACCCTAATCCACCGCTTGAACGGTTGCTTGCTCAAGGTGATCCGTGATCGAAGCGCGGGTTGCACCCCATCAGCCCCCTCTTCAAAACCATCGGCTGCCTGACGACTCAGAAACCGCAGGTCACCTCGTGCCTCTGGCAAATAGACTACGCCCTGAGCAGTCTGCTTACGCCGCCAATTTCCATTTTTTGAAAACTTTAGCCGAACAGTAAAGGCAATACCGCGCTTTATCAAGAAGTGCGGGGTATTCCACATTTTAAAGCTGGAAACTGTAGAAGGGTTGTTCTGTCGGCTGATTCACAAAAAGTTAGCCCTGTTATTCCTAATATATCACCACAAGATCAAGTAACAGCTTGGTTAGATTAAAAGCAAACATCGATATAAGAGTATTGAAATAAATCAATACCTATATCAATTAATCTGAGTTTTGTTCTCGATGCTTGCTTTATTCATTGAGTATTAGGAGAACACCCATGAACACGCTTCCTTCAAGATTCGCTCTTACGGCATTCAGTACGCTAGTTATTTCAGCGTTCACGCCCAATGGTGCCTTCGCTGCCGACCTTATGGTAAGCGCCTCAGCAACACGCGCATCGGCATCGCTGCTCAATGGGCGCAACCTCACCGGCAATGTATATATCTACGCTACTCAAGATACGGGGGCGAAGCAGGTATTATTTTACCTTGACGATCCCAAAATGAGCCGTACGCCCATTATGGCGGAAAGCTTGGCTCCTTACGATTTCGCAGGTACTGCTAGTTCTGGCGCGGCCAATCCATTCGATGCGTCGAAGCTGGTCGCAGGCGCACATAATCTCACTATCCGGGTTAACTATACGAACGGGACCTATAAAATATTCAACTCAACATTCAATTGTGCCGCGTTGCCCACGCCCACGCCCACGCCCACGCCCACGCCCACGCCCACGCCCACGCCCACGCCTGTAGCCACAACTTCTGGTGATTTAATGCTAAGCCTCTCAGCTGACCGCACTTCACCAGTGGCGTTGGCTGGCCGCTCAGTGTCCGGAAACGTGTACCTCTATTCGAAACACGATGTCAGCATGAAACAGGTGCAGTTCTATCTTGATGATTCAACCATGAGCCGCACGCCAATCAAAACTGAAGGGGCAGCTCCCTTTGATTTTGCGGGTACAACCGCTTCTGGAACAGCTTATGCCTACGACGCGGCAAATCTGTCAGCAGGGATTCACACTTTGACAGCCCGCATTACCTTTACCAATGGAACGACACGAGTTGTAAACGCGAGCTTCTCTCGCCCAGCGCTGGCGGTTACGACCGCCACTCCCACCCCGGTGCCGACCCCTACTCCAACACCGGCCCCAACTTTCGGCAAGAAATGGCATCCTGGCCACTATCTAAATGCCTATTGGGGTAAAGATATGGCTTGGTCTCTGAATCGGGTGAAGCCCTATGCCTTCCTAAAGGGCGTATCGGTGATCCATCAGTGGCGCGAACTGGAACCGTCAAAGGGCGTCTACGACTTCAGCCGCATCGAGGCTGAATTGGCAGCGGCTAAAGCGGCAAACAAGCAACTCATGATCCAGATCAACGACCGTACCTTCTGGTCAAATTGGCCGTCCTGCGTCCCGGACTATGTAAAGAGTGATCCAATCTACAAAGGTGGTGAGTCGCATGTTGGAGTAAAGTGCACAGCTCTGCGCTGGGTCCCCGCGGTTCAGGATCGCCTGATCGCTCTCTACAAGGCGCTGGGCAAACGTTTCAACAATGAACCCAACTTTGAGGCTATCTTCCTAGAAGAAGATGGCGTGGAAACCACCGGTGATCATATGGAGCTTTACACGACTCGTGGCTATGCAGATCAGGAGAAGCGTGGAATGGACGCACTGGCCGCAGCCTTCCCGAACACTCAAGTTTTCAAGTTCCTGAGTTGGGGGCCGTATGTCGGTGAACTGTTCGCCTATGCCGAGAAGCTTGGTCTTGGGGTTGGAGGGCCGGATCTGATGCCGAACTCCAAAACTTTCGCAACCCCCTACTATGACCAATATGCAGGAAGAATTCCTTTACAGATTTCTGTCCAGGACCCAAAGGTTCAGCAAGTGATAGCGAGTGGAGTCACTCCGGAAAGACTATATGATTTTGGAGTCACCGATCCGAATGGCTTGCACGTAAACTACATTATCTGGGATCAACCCGAGTCCACCGTCATCAGTTACTCGAAAGACATACTGCCGCTCCTGCAAGCGCACAATGGCTATATCAATACCGGGTGCCCTCTCAATATGAACTGCAATTAGATTGTTAAGGTTCCACGAAAAATAGAGCCGCGATCTAGGATGGATCGCGGCTCTTAGCTTTAACAATATGTTGAAATTCGAAAGACCTCGGCATCCTGCGACTGGGCGAGCGCTTCGGCGACGCCCGTCTGGAAGCCGCGTGCCAACGCGCCTTGGCCATCAAGGCCTTGAGCTATCGCAGGGTCGAATCCATCTTGTCTCACGGCCTCGACGGACAAGCCCTGGTACCACCGTCACCCGCGCCCAGCCTGCAGCACGACAACCTGCGCGGTGCGGAATACTTTCATTGAGGCCCACAGACCATGCTGAATCATCCCACGTTCAACCAACTACGCGAACTCAAACTCGCCGGCATGCTCAAGGCGCTGCAAGATCAGGAGCAGATATCGGATATCGAACGCCTTGGATTCCTGGAGCGTCTTGGACTGCTCGTCGATCGGGAAATCCAGGAACGCGAAACCGCCGCCTCGACACCCGCTTGCGCTTCGCCAAGCTGAAACAAGCCGCCAGTCTCGAAGACCTGGATCCGAAAACGCCACGGCAACTGGATCGCGCCCTGATCCAACAACTCGCCGACTGCCGCTGGGTCAAGGAACACCTCAATATTCTGGTCACCGGTCCCACCGGCGTGGGCAAATCCTTCTTGGTGTGTGCCCTGGCGCACAAAGCCTGCCGCCAAGGGTATACGTTGTTCTATCAGCGATTGCCGCGCTTACTCACGGAGCCGGAAATCAGCCGCGGCGACTGCCGCTATCCCCGACTCATGCGGCAGCTGGCAAGAATCGATGTCCTCATACTCGATGACTGGGGTTTGGATAGCGGCCTCACCGATCGCCAACGCAGGGACCTGCTGGAAAGCCTCGATGACCCCTACGCAACCCGTGCCACTGTGGTGACCAGCCAGCTACCCGTCGAGCATTGGCACTAGGCACTGGGTGATCCTACTCTGGCCGAGGCTATCCTCGAGCGTCTGCTGGCTGCTGCCGGTGACGCCAGTCAGGTTGCCCGCCGGATCGTAAGCGTAGCCCAGGCTCTGGAGGCTGCCGGCGGTCTGGATGAAGAGGCGGTAGTCGTCGTCGAAACTGCGGCTTAGGGCACGATTGTTGCCGAAGCTGAGTCCAGTCAGAGGGCCAAACGGCAAATGGCCGACGCTGCCGGCCAAGGTGCTGGTGGTCGTGCCGACGGTGGTGGTCACCGCGCTGATGCGTCCGGCGCCGTCGCGCAGGTCGTCGACCTTGCGCCCGGAGGGGTAGGTAATCCCGCTCAGGCGGTCTAGGCCATTGACGCCTTGGTCATAGACCGGGGTGATGTTGCCCAGGGTCACCCCGGTATACGCCTCGCTGGTTGGGCGGTTCAGGGCGTCATAAGTAAAACTGGTGGCGACGTTGCGGGCATCGGTCTTCTGGGTGAGATTACCGGCGGCGTCGTAGAGGTAGGTCGCCGTGCCGGTATTGGGGCTGATCTCCTGGGTTCGGTTGCCGAGGCCGTCATAAGGGTACTGCGTCACCAACCTATTGGGGTCGGTCACTTGCGTGACATGGCCCTGGGCGTCATAGGCGTACTGGGTGATGCCGGCCAGCGCATCGGTTACCTAGAGCGGCCGGTCGAGGGCGTCAGAAACGCTCTACTGAGCATGGCCGTTGGCATCGGTCAGGGTGGTGAGATTCCCGTTAGGATCGTAGCCGAAGGCTTGGGTCTGTTGGGCCGCACCGATGTCCTGACTGAGGCGCGACAGCGCGTCGTACACCTGGTGTTGGCGCTTTCTCAGCACATTGCCGGGATCGTAGATGTCTTCCTGAGTGCGGTTGCCGGCGCCATCCAGGGTGTAGTGGATGCGGTTGCCCTGAGCGTCGGCGATGTCGGTCAGGCGATGCGCCGCGTCGTAGGTGTAGCTGAGTGTCTCTTGGGTGGGCAACGTGACCTGGGTAAGGTTGCCGGCGGCATCGTAGGCATAGCCGGTGGTGTTGCCATCCACCGTGCGGCCGGTGAGGCGCCCGCGGGCATCGTAGCTAAAGCTCACCACCAGGCCATTGGGATCGGTCAGGCTGAGTAGGTGGCCGTGCTTGTCATAGCTGGTGAAGTGGGTGACATGGCCCAGGGCATTGGTCAGGGTAGCCAGATCGCCCGGCATATGCGCGACGGTGGTGTCGCTGTAATAGCTGTAGCTGGTGACATCGCTCACATCGGTGCGCGGGCCGTCGGCCGTCAGCACTTGGCCCAGACTGTTGTAGGTGTAGGCCCAGGTGCGCGGCGGGCCGGCCAGGGTGGCTGACAGCCCTAAGGCACCCGTGGTATCTGTGGTCGCCTGCTCGATGCGCTTGCATAGCACGGCGATGGGCTTGCCGTCCGGCAGCAGGGCGGAAGCCGGGGCGCAGCTCGCCAGCGCATTGCCGTTGCTGGGATCGGGCTGGCCGTTGTAGACCCAGAGGGTGAGCTTCTTGGATTCGGCGCGCTTGACCTCCAGGCGCCGATCTGGGTGCCAGGCACGGCTGATCTTGCGCTCGACTGTGTTGGTAGCCGGGCTGTAGGAACCGGCATCAGCGGGACAGGCCTTGCCCGGCGCCAGCCCCTCGACGCGGGCGGTTTCCAGGTTGCGGCTCAGGTCATAGGCGAAACAGCGGGAATTACCGTTGAAATCGGTGCGGTTGGCGATGTTGCCGTTGGCATCGTAGCCCAGGTTGGCGGCACTGGCGGCGCAGCCGGAACCGGCGGGTTGGGTTTGGCCGGTGCTCTTCACAACGCCCAAGACCGTTTGAAATCCATAGGTCCGCGCAGCACCCAGGGCGTCTGTCACGACCGTGCTGCCATTGGCGTTGTAAGCCACCTGGGTGCGTTCAGCTCCGCCTGAATGTACACTCAGGATGGCGCGCCCTTGGGTGTCATATTGGTACGTGGCAAACCGGATACCGGTCGAAACGGTGCCATCATAAATGCCTGTCAAGGCATTCGGGAGCATGGTATTGCTGGTATTCGCTGCCTCGTTGTAGACGTAGGATTTGACCGTGCCATCTGGCCGCGTGACTGACGTCAGGTTCCACTTGGCATCATAACCGTAGGTGAACACGCCTCCCGATGGATCCGTCATGGTTTGCACGCGGGCGTTGCTGTTGTAGACAAAGGTCAGACTATGGCCTTGTGGGTCGGTGACTTTTGTCAGTCGACTATTGGCATCATAAGTCAGCGTCTGCGTAGCGCCACTTTGATCGGTAATCGTCAGCAGCTTGCCACCGGCATCATAGCTTTCGAGCTGATTATCCGGCGAAACGACAGTCCAGCCGATGGTGGTCCCCGATGCGTTTTTTTTCTGGTTTAGAATGAATGGCACATCGGAATCAGCGTTCCAAACACCACCAGCCAATACGAAGAATATCCGCTTTCCATCGGGGCGTTGCACGATAGCCGCGTTATTAATGAACCTGATGACCGCCTCATACGGGTGCGTCCAATTCGCTCCGAAGGCGCCCGTGGCACCATTGGCCCGGCTGTTGTAGACACGGATCAGCTGCAGAGGAAACTGGCCAGTTCCGGTATAGTCAGTTTCCATGGCAACCTTATTTCCGATCCCTGGCGCAATAGGATTGCCAACCGTCAGACTGCCACCATCACACGCACCACCCCCCAAGTTTTTATCAAGTTTCGGCGTGCCATCCGGAATGCAGGAAGCTCCAGAAAGAGAATAACCTTTGCTACATTGAAGAGTTCCAATGATCGTTTCTCCTCCGCCGGAGCATTGGCCAGTGAGTAGAACACTACCGAATGTACCGGCTACGTTGCCACTTGATCTAGGCGTATATGAATAGCCGCAGCTTAACCGACCTGGACCAACGCCCCAATAAGCCTGATAGGTTTGCCACCACTCATCGATTGCCTCACTTATACTAGGCCACCAACTGGTAGAAAAGTGTAGGTCTTGCTGTTTAAATGGCGACCCATAAATCTGTGGTGAAGATACTTCTGAAGCAACCGCTTTTCCTGAAAAAAGGCAAGATAGCGTCGCGCCTGTTCCAAGCGCTATCAAGAGCAAAATAACGGGATACTTTGCTTTTGGCGCTTGATGCCGCTGCTTTGTGATTGAAGAGTCAGAAAATACGTATCTAAATTCGGATCTGCTAGCGGCGACAATAATCATGAAATCATGCCCTATAAAGTACATATAACATTCCACGCAACGATGGTCGCATAAAGGCTAGTCAATCTATATAGCTAAGTTCCAATTTCTTGGTAAGAATTCACAACTAAATTGTGAATATTACCGAACCAGCGATAATCAAGGCTCTGTCGACGTTAAACGTTGAAACGGAATTTTTGTCGAAGGGATGAATACGCGTTGATGCGGAAGGTATTGCCATGAAGACCTCGGAGGTTCGAACGTGGTTTGAACAGCTGCCGCATCTCAGCCAGGGCCAGGCCGAGCGCGTCCGGCGGGAACTCGGCGAGACACCACCAGCGCCAGAAACGGTACAGTGGCTGGAGCAGCTTTACCACCCTCGTTGTCCGCGTTCCGACGGCGAAGGGTGTTACCGCTGGGGCGCAACGGTTTCGCTGCCGCGCCTGTGGTGGGACGTTCACCGCGACTTCGGGTACACCCTCGGCCCGCCTGCGCCTGAAGTCGCTGTGGCTGACCTTCTGCGAGGCGTTGAAGAACGGCCTGACCGTGCGCGCCAGCGCTGCGCTCTGTGACGTCGACAAGAACACGAACTTTCGCTGGCGTCACCGTTTTTGACCTTGCCCGCGTCTAACTGCAGGGCATTGTCGAGGCCGACGAGACCGTCTTCCCGCACTCATGCAAGGGTCAGCGTCGCCTCGACCGACCGCCCCGTCAACGTGGCAAGCAGATTCGCCGCCGGGGTACCGGCAAGGATCAGGTGCCCGTTTTGGTGGTGCGTGACCGGTCCGGCGCCACCGCCGATTTCAAGCTGAGCGGAACGGATACCGACGCCATGGAACCCCCGCTGTGCGCCATCCTGGCGAAGGATGTCATTCTTTGCAGTGACGGCGCTGCCGTGTATCGGGCCGTGGCATCCAAACTCGGCGTGCCCCACCGGCCGGTCAACCTCACCGCTGGCATCCGTGTGATCGCTGGGGTTTACCACATCCAAAATGTCAACGCGTATGACAGTTGGCTCAAACTGTGGATGGAGCGGTTTCATGGGGTCGCCACCAAATATCTGGAGAATTACCTCGGCTGGCGTCGCTGGCTGGAGCGTTGGGGCGAGCACAACTCCCCCCAACATCGCTCTGCAGGCCGCGCTCGGTCGAGAAAATCAATTTCAACTATTAATGCAGACATTAAGGGCGACGATTTATTCGGCCCACGTGCGCAGGTGGTGGGGGCCGGCGTCAGCGCCGCGGGGCGTCCCCGTTTACCGATCCGCCTGATGGCGTCGTTGCTGTACCTGACTGAAGCACGCATTTGACTTGAGTGATGATGAGGTCGTGGCGCGTTGGTCGGAGAATGTAGTCTGGCAGTACCTCAATGGCCAGGAGTACTGCGAGCCGCGCTTCCCGTGGACGCGACGCAGTTGGGGCGGTTCCGGCAGGCGATTGGGGAGGCTGGAGTGGAGGCGTTGATCAAGGCGACGATTGAGACGGCGGTGAGCTCGCAAGCCTTGCGGCCGAGCGAGTTTGAGCGGGTGATTGTCGAAGGCACCGTGCAGGAGAAGGCGATAGACCACCCGGTGGATAGGCGCTTATTGGAAATCGCGCGGACCAAGGTGGTGGCCGCAGCCAAAGTCGCCGGTATCAGCCTGAAGCAGACCTTCGCTAAGGAAGGCAAGGAATTGCGGCGCATGGGCGGCGGTTATGCGCATGCCAAGCAGTTCCATCGTATCCGTCCGGTAATCCCATCTGTAAGGCGCCCGATGGATTGCGCAAGATAGTGTCCACTTCAGTTTTTAGTGGACACTTTCATGGACTCATCTCCCAAGCGTACCCGGCGCTTCCATAGCGTTGCTTTCAAGCGGCAGGTGGTGGACGCCTGCCGACAGCCCGGTGCCTCAATTGCCGCGGTCGCGCTGGCACACGGCATCAACGCCAACCTGGCGCGGCGTTGGCTGCGCGAATCGGGCAGCGTAAGTGCCTCCAGAT